>JAIYAG010000393.1 GCA_027489195.1 Burkholderiales bacterium
AATCCCGCGCCGAACAGGCTCTGGACCGACGCCCCAGCCGGCGACGCGGCATCCTCGTCGACCGCAGCCAGCGTCGCATCCGACAGCGACGGCGCGTCGTTGACAGGGGTGACGACGATCGTCGCCGTCGCGGCCGCCACCGACTCGACGCCGTCGAGCGAGCGCACCGTGTAGCCGAAGGTGGTCGTGCCGTTCCAGTCGGCCGCGGGGACGAACCACAGCGCGAGCACACCTTCTGTCGTCGCGTACCGGGTGCCGGCCTGCACGAGGACCGTCAGGTCGGCATCGAGGTAGAGCGTGCCGTTCGCGGGCAGCCCGGTCAGCTGGACATCCTGGATCTCGCCGTCGACGTCGACGCCGCCCAGGGTCACGACGATCGACGCGTCGTCCTCGGCACCGGTGGCGCTCGTCGCCTGGGCGGTCGGCGGGTCGTCGACCGCGACGATCGTCAGCTCGCGCGTCGTGATCGTGCGCGGCAAGGTGCCGTCGTCGACGATGAAGACGATCAGGCGCGTGTCGACCCCGGGGTTCTGCGAGGTGTTGGCGTAGGTCACGCTGCGCAGCGCCGCCTGGTACTCCGCGAGCGTCGCCGGGCCGGTGAGGGTCAGCACCCCGGTGGCCGCGTTCCAGCTGCCGGTGATCCCGGACTGGTCGGCGAACGCCAGCACGTCCTGGCCGGGGACGTAGGTGCCCGTCGCGAACCGCACGGTCGCCCCCTGCAGCACCGAGCTGTCCGGGTCGGTCACGAACAGGCCCGGGAACACCACCACCGGCCCGCCGTCCTCGATGAAGGTCGTCGAGCCCGGCGGGTCCAGCACGCTCGGTGCGGGCATGGCCGTCACCGGTGCACCGAGCTCGGAGCTCGGGCCGAAGACGCCCGGAGCGAGCTCGCGGGTCGCGGTCGCCGTCACGGCATCCCCCGTGACGACCTCGGCACCCTGGATGTAGGCGATGAAGTCGATGCGTCCCGATGCCCCGGCGAGCACGGTGAAGGCGCCGAGCAGCACGCGGGCCTCGCCCGGCGAGCCGGTGGGGGACGCGAAGACCTCGATCCGCCAGCTCGTCCCGGCCGGCGCCTCCAGCGTGCCCTGGACCGTCATGCCGCCCACGTCCACCAGCGCGGCCATCAGTTCGGGCGCGTTCTGCAGGTCGTTCGGACCGGCATCGGCATCCGCCGCGTCGTTCGCGGTCGGGCCGTCGTCGCCGAGGTCGATCGCCGGCCCGCCGAGCGCGACGATCGAGTTGCCAAGGATCGTCGCGCCGGCCGAGGCGGTGACCGAGTCCCCGACGACGATGCCTGCGCCGCCGACGTTCAGGCGGTTGCCGTCCAAGGCCCCGGTGCCGCCCACCCGGTTGCCGGTGCTGTCGACCCGGATGCCCGCGCCGGCGATGCCGGGGTCGGCATCGGGATCGCCCCAGCCGTCGAACGCGCCGATCCAGTTGCCGGCGAGGGTGATGCCGTCCGCGCCCGGGCGCAGTGCGATGCCGTCGCCGCCGAAGCCACGCAGCTCGAGCCCGCGCACGATGCTGCCTTGCGCGCCGGCCTCGAGGACCAGCCCGTCGGCGGCCAGCGCGCCACCGTCGATCACGACGATCGGCCGCCCGCCGTTGGCCGCGTAGTCGTCGGCGAGCGTGGCGTCGATGACAACGGTGCCGGTGATCGCCGGCAGCGCCGAGCCGAGCGTGATCACCTGGGGCCCCGCGCTCGCGAACTCGAACAGCACATGCTGCGTGCCCGCGCTCGCGTTGGCCGCCAGCAGCGCCTCGCGCAGGCTGATGCCGTCGCCGCCGTCGTCGGCGATCAGGGCCTCGATGCTGCCGGTGTCGCCGCTGACCGCGTCGTCGGTGGCGGTCACGACGATCGCCCCGACATGGATGTCGATCTCGCCTTCGACGACCCCTGCGGTGGCGCCGCCGCCGTTGGCGAGGTCGTCGGTCTGGATCCCGAGCCTGCCCAGTCCGCGGAAGCCCTCGTCCGGCGTGTACGTCAGGCCGTCGAGCGCCGCGTTCACGTCGGCGACCGTGCCGGTGAAGGTCATGGCCTCGTCGTTCGTGCCGGTGCCGAAGTCGAAGCTCAGCCCGGTGGTGCGCGCCAGCGTCACCGTCCCGCGGTCCGCCCACACCGTGATCTGCACCACGCGGTCGGTGCCATCGGGGTCCGAGACCGCGATCGCGTTGCCACCGGCGGTACCGAAGACGAGCGGCGCATCGAGCCCGGTCAGGGTGTTGCCCGGCAGCGCCTGCACCGGGGCCTCGTTGACCGGAGCGACGGTGAGCGTGAAGGTCGCCGACTGCGGGGCGGAGCCGTCCGCATTGCCGTCCTCGACCGCGATGGTGAACGAGGCGGTGGCCGCCTCGGAACCGTCGTGCTCGAAGGCCACCGAGCCCGCGAGCAGCTCGGCGACGGTGAACGACGTCGCCATGGTGCCGCCGACCAGGAGCCGGCCACGGACGAGGTCGGAGACGGTGAACACGACGTCGGCGGCGAGGGTGTCGGGGTCGGCGAAGCCGAGGTCGGCCGCACCGAGCACCACGCTGCCGCCCTCGGTCACCGTCGCCTGCAGGTCGCCGGT
>JAIYAG010000585.1 GCA_027489195.1 Burkholderiales bacterium
CATCGTGCGCGCGAGCTCGATGAAGAACGCGCGGTTCAGGTAGGGCGTCGAGTGGTGCTGCGCGTAGGTCGTGCTGTAGCAGCGGGCGAAGAACGTCCAGTCGGCCTCGGTGATCGCCGGCCCCTCGAGCATCGCCACCGTCACGCCCGCCTCGGCCACCTTGCGCCGTTCGGCGCGGATCTTCTTGCGCTTGGGCTGGGCGAGGGCGCCGAGGTAGTCGTCGAAGTCCTTCCAGCCGGGGTTCGACCAGTGGAACTGGACGCCGAGCCGGCGCATCAGGCCGGCCTCGGCGAGGGCCTTCGCATCGGCATCGCGCGGGAACAGCACATGCAGGGAGGACAGTCCGTGGGCCTCGCATTCGGCGAGCAGCGCCCGCACCAGCGCCGCCCGGGCCGCGTCGTCGCGGGCCAGCAGGCGCGCGCCGGGCACCGGCGTGAACGGGATCGCGACGAGCGCCTTCGGGTAGTACTCGAGCCCGTGGCGGCGGTAGGCGTCGGCCCAGGCCCAGTCGAACACGTACTCGCCGTACGAATGGGCCTTCAGGTAGAGCGGCGCCGCACTGACGAGCGTGCCCGCGGCGTCCTCGATGCAGACGAAGTGCGGATGCCAGCCGGAGTCGTCGCCGACGCAGCCGGCCGTCTGCAGGGCCGCCAGGAAGGCGTGGCGCACGAACGGCCCCGGGCCGGCGTCGCCGGCGAGGGCATCCCATGTCGCCGCACTCAGGGTGCGGATGTCGGCCACGATGCGCGTGCGATAATCGCCGGCCCGCGCCGCCCCTGCTTTGCCGCTCATGCCCATCCGGATCGCCAGTGCTCAGCTGAATCAGATCATCGGTGACTTCGACGGGAACCGCGGCCGCATCGCCGATGCCGCGCGCCGCGCCGTCGAGGCCGGTGCCCGCGTGCTCGTCACGCCCGAGCTGTCGATGACCGGCTACCCGCCCGAGGATCTGCTGCTGCGCGGGGCATTCTATGACAGGACGCGCGCCGCGCTGGCCGCGCTCGTCGAGCAGTCGGGTCAATGGCCCGAGCTCCGGCTGGTCGTGGGCCATCCGTCCGAGCACGACGGCCGGCGCTACAACGCCGCCTCGGTCATCCACGCCGGGCGCGTGATCGGCGAGTACCACAAGCGCGAGCTGCCGAACTACGGCGTCTTCGACGAGCAGCGCTACTTCGCATCCGGCGGCGAGCCGCTGGTCTTCGAGGTCGACGGGCTGCGCCTGGGCGTGGTGATCTGCGAGGACTTCTGGCTGCCGCACGCGCCGGCCGCCGCGAAGGCCGCGGGGGCCCGGGTGCTGCTCGCCCCGAATGCCTCGCCGTACCACCTCGACAAGCAGCAGGACCGGATGGACGTGGTGCGCGACAACGTCTGCGCGCAGGGGATGTCGGTCGTCCTGTCCAGCCTGGTCGGTGGCCAGGACGAGCTGGTGTTCGACGGCATGTCCTTCGCGCTGAACGCGGACGGCGCGCTCGCCGCGCAGGCCCGGGCGTTCGTCGAGGACCTGCTGCTGGTCGACGTCGCCGACGACGCGCGCCTGTCCGGCCCGATCGAGGCGGCGATGCCGCTCGAGGCGCAGGTCTACCAGGCGCTGGTCCTGGGCGTGCGCGACTACATCGGCAAGAACGGCTTCCCCGGCGCCATCATCGGCCTGTCGGGCGGCGTCGACTCGGCGCTCACGCTGGCGATCGCGGTCGACGCGCTCGGCGCGGAGCGCGTGCGTGCGGTGATGATGGCCTCACCCTACACCGCCGACATCTCCTGGATCGACGCTCGCGACATGGCCGCGCGGGTCGGCGTGCGCTACGACGAGATCCCGATCGCGACCTGTTTCGATGCCTTCCTGTCGACCCTCGAGGGCGAGTTCCGGGGCACGAAGCCGGACACGACCGAGGAGAACCTGCAGGCCCGGATCCGCGGCACGATCCTCATGGCCCTGTCGAACAAGTTCGGTTCGATCGTGCTCACCACCGGCAACAAGTCGGAGATGGCAGTGGGCTACTCGACGCTGTACGGCGACCTGGCCGGCGGTTTCGCGGTCATCAAGGACATCGCCAAGACCCTGGTCTACCGGCTCTGCGCCTACCGCAACGGCGTGTCGCCGGTGATCCCGGAGCGGATCATCACCCGCCCGCCGAGCGCCGAGCTGCGGCCGGACCAGAAGGACCAGGACTCCCTGCCGCCGTACGACCAGCTCGACGGCATCGTGCAGATGTACATGGAGGAGGACCGCCGCGTCGACGAGATCGTCGCGGCCGGCTACCCGCGCGAGGCGGTCGACAAGGTCGTCCGGCTGATGCGCATCAGCGAGTACAAGCGCCGCCAGGCGCCGGTCGGGATCCGGGTGACGCCGCGCGCCTTCGGCCGCGACTGGCGGTACCCCATCACGTCGAAGTTCCGCGACTGACCGCTACAATCGGGCGGATCCCCGCACTGCACCGCTGTTGGAGAGCGTCATGAAACGCATCACCGCGATCATCAAGCCGTTCAAGCTCGACGAGGTCCGCGAGGCGCTCGCCGAGGTCGGCGTCACCGGCCTGACGGTCACCGAGGTCAAGGGCTTCGGCCGCCAGAAGGGCCATACCGAGCTCTACCGCGGCGCCGAGTACGTGGTCGACTTCCTGCCGAAGGTCAAGGTCGAGGTGGTCGTGCCCGACGCCTCGCTCGACGCCTCGCTCGATGCGATCGTCCGGGCCGCGCGCACCGGCCGGATCGGCGACGGCAAGATCTTCGTCACCGCGGTCGAGCAGGTGATCCGGATCCGGACCGGCGAGACCGGCAACGAGGCGATCTGACGCGATGACCGGGCGCGTGCCCCGCAGCTACGTGCTGGTCCATGGCGCGTGGCACGGGGGATGGTGCTGGGCCCGTGTCGCGCCGCGCCTCGTCGCCGCCGGTCACCGTGTCTTCGCGCCCTCGCTCACCGGCCTCGGCGATCGCGCCCATCTGTTTTCCGCGCAGGTCTCGCTGGCGACCCACGTCGACGACGTGCTCGGCCTGATCGAGGCCGAAGAGCTCGGCGAGGGCCTCGTGCTGGTCGGGCACAGCTACGGCGGGAACGTGATCACCGGCGTCGCCGACGCGCTGCGCGAGCGCATCGCGCATTGCGTCTACCTGGATGCGGTGGTGCCGCCGCCGGGTGCCACGCGCTGGCGTTGGGCCGACTTCAACACCCCCGAGGATCGCCTGCTCAGGCTGGCCGGGGTCAAGGAGCACGGCGCCGGTGTGGCGCTGCCCGCGCCGCCCCCGCAGGCCTTCGGGGTCACCGCGATCGACGACGTGCGCTGGCTGCAGCGCCGGATGCGGCCGATGCCGCTCGGCACCTACCTCGGCGAGATTCCGCTCTCGCAGGGCGGCAGCGAAGGCCTGCCTCGCACCTACGTGGCAGCCGCCAATCCGCCGTACCGCCCGATGCAGCCGGTCTACGACCGCGTGCGTACCGATCCGAGCTGGCGCTACCGGACGATCGACACCGGCCACGACATGATGGTCACCGAGCCGGCGAGCCTCGCGAATCTGCTGCTGGACCTCTGAAGAGGCGGCGCGCGCCGCGCAGCAGCCAGACGGCGAGCAGCACCGCCGCCACCAGGAACACCGCCAGCAGGACCAGGAACAGCGCGGGGAAGGCGAGCGCGAGCCAGCCTCCGCCGACTACCATCGCATCCTCGGCCAGCGACAGCCCGAGGTTCGAGAACGGCTCCGGCGAGGTGTTCGCGGCCGCGCGAACGCCCGCCTTGGAGAAGTGCGTGGCGGCCGTCACCGAGCCGCCGAGAAGTGCGGCCGCCACTGCGATGCCGGCGCCCGAGTCGCCGAACACGCCGGCCGCGAGGGCGGCGCCCGCCGGGATCCGGACGAAGGTCTGCAGGCCGTCCCAGATCGTGTCGAGGAAGGGCAGCTTGTCGGCGAAGAGCTCGACCGCGGCCATGAAGCCGGCGGCGCCGACGACCATCGGGCTCGTCAGCAGCGACAGGTGCTCGGGCAGCGGCAGCCAGCCGAGCCGGCCTGCGAGCCCGAGACCGAAGACGACCAGGTACAGCCGCAGGCCGGCGCCCCAGGCGAGCGCGCCGGCGAGCGCGAGCTCGGGCAGATGCTGGACGAGGGCTTCCAAGGCAGGCAGTCTCCGAGGGGTGTCACGCGACTCCGGAATCCCATTGTGCACCGGCTGGCCCGACCTCGAGGTCGGCCACTGGGGGAGGGCGCGCGTTCCGTTCCCCGTCTCCGTGCCGTACCGGCCGCGGCCCGACCTGGCCCGGCTCGGCTCGGTCGTGCACGGCCGCCTCGAGGCGCAGGTGCTGGATGCCGATGCCGGCGCACCGGCGGCGCTGCGCGCCAAATGGGCCCGGCTGCAGGCGCTGCCCGGACGCTGCGCGGCGCTCGCCCCCCGGTTCGCGGACGACCCGGTGGCGGTCTGGCGGCGGGTGGCCGCCGCTGCGGGGGCGCTCGCGGAGCACGCCGCGGGCGAGGGCGCCCCCCCCATCGCGAGCTCGGCCGCCGGCCGGCCGCTCGAGCGGGTCGGCGACGCCCTGCATGCAACGCTGGCCGGCTGGGCGATGCCGGCGGACCCCGACGCGCCGTTCGTGCTCCGGGCCCTGCGCCCGGATGCCGAGCCGGTGCTGCGCTGGATCGCCTCGCGCCCCGCGGCCGAGCGGCCGCTGCACGCGCTGGGCCTCGCGCTCCAGGAGGATCTCGCCTGGGTCGAGGCCGACGCTCCGGGCGAGCCGGCGCGGGCGATGCTGCTGCATGTGTGCTGGCCGAGCGGCTGGGACCCGGCGGCCAAGGTCGGGCTGGACTTCGCCACGCTGCATGCGCCGGTCGCCGATGCCGACCTGCTGCGTGCGTCGGCGCGCCCGCTGTCGCGCGCGCTGCTGACCCAGGGACCCTTCGTGCGCTTCGTCTGGACCCTCGCCCCCGACGGCACGCCCTCGCGCCACCCGGCGGACGCGCCGGCCGCATCCGATGCCGCCCCGTGGTTCCGCTGCGAGCGCCAGGTCAGCGTGCCGGTGGCCGGCGCGCCGGACTGGCCGGGCGGGCTCGCGCTCTTCCTGATCCGTCTGCACGTCGCGCCGCTCGACACGGTCGCCGATACCCCGGCGCGGCGCGCGGCGCTGCGCGAGGCGCTCGCGTCGATGTCCGCGGCGACGCTGGCCTACAAGGGGCTGGCCGGACGGGTCGACGGCTGGCGCGCCCGGCTCGACGAATCGTCGGGTCGGAGCGAAGCCGGCTAGCTGCGACCCGCCCAGCCCGAGCTCACCCCCTGCGCCGCCTCGCCGCCGGTGAGGGCGCCGGCTTGAGCAGCGCCACCAGCGCGCCGCTGCCTCCGTCGTTCGGACCCGCCTGGCAGAACGCCAGCACCTCGGCACGCTGCGTCAGCCACTTCAGGACCTTGCCCTTGAGGACCGGCTCCTTGTTGACCGAGCCGAGGCCCTTGCCGTGCACGATCCGCACGCAGCGGATCTCGCGCTTGAGACATTCGGCCAGGAAGTCGGTCAGCGCCTCGCGGGCCTCGTCGACGCGCAGCCCGTGCAGGTCGAGCTGCTTCTGGATGACCCAGTCGCCGCGGCGCAGCCGACGCGGCACGTCGGGGCCGACGCCGGCCCGTCGGTAGGACAGGTTCTCGTCGGTGTCGAGCAGGCGTTCGATGTCGATCTCATCGGAGATCGACTCGGCCAGCGCCAGCGATTCGTCGCGCTCGAACTGGCGTGCCACCGGCGACACCGGCAGCGGCGCCGGGTCGACCCGACCGCTCGGCCGCAGCGGGGCGGCATCGCCGACCGCTGTCCGGAACACGTTGCGCTCGCGTTCGAGGCGGGCCTGCTCGGCGCGTGCGCGAGCCTCGGCCTCGGCGCGTTCGCGGGCCTGGTCGCGCAGCACGTCGCGCAGGTCGCCCAGCGCGGCGAGCGCGCCGCGCGCCGGCGCCTTCGCCATGCTCAGGCAGCCCCGTCCTGCGCCTCCAGCCAGCGCTGGGCATCGAGCGCGGCCATGCAGCCGGTCCCGGCGCTCGTGATCGCCTGGCGGTAGACGTGGTCCTGGACATCGCCGGCGGCGAAGACGCCCTCGACGCTGGTCATCGTCGCCAGCCCCTGCAGGCCGCTGCGGGTGACGATGTAGCCGTTGGCCATCTCGACCTGGCCCTCGAAGATCTTGGTGTTCGGCTCGTGGCCGATCGCCACGAACACGCCGTGCAGCGGGATCGGGTCGACCACGCCGGAGCGTACGTCGCGCACCTTCATGCCGGTCACCCCCGAGCCGTCGCCGACCACCTCGTCGAGGACGCTGTGCCAGCGCAGCGCGACCTTGCCCGACTCGACCTTGGCCATCAGCTTGTCGATCAGGATGGCCTCGGCACGGAAGCGGTCGCGGCGGTGCACCACCGTGACCTTGCTCGCGATGTTCGACAGGTACAGCGCCTCCTCGACCGCGGTGTTGCCGCCGCCGATCACCGCGACCTCCTGGTTCCGATAGAAGAACCCGTCGCAGGTGGCGCAGCCCGAGACCCCCTTGCCCATGAAG
>JAIYAG010000277.1 GCA_027489195.1 Burkholderiales bacterium
CGCGGCGCTGCTGAACCTCGCGCCGGGCAGCGTCTGGGGGCTGATCCGCGACCTCGACGAGACCGCGGTGGACGCCGCGGAGCCGGCGGCCTGATCGGACCCGGACCGGCCTGAACGCGCCCGATCGGACCGGGTCGCGCCCGAGCACGCGCCCGGGCCTCAGCCCGCCGGCGGCCGGGTGCCGAGCCGGGCGAGCTGCGGGCCGACCGCGATCAGCACCATGCCGACCAGCGCCACCGCATCCGGCACCTCGCCCCAGACCGCCCAGCCGAGCACGATCGACGCCAGCATCTGCGTGTAGGCCCAGGGCGCGAGCCGCGAGGCCTGGGCGAGCCGGAAGGCGCGGGCCAGCAGCAGGTGCCCGACCGCGCCGACCGGCCCGATCGCGGCGAATATCGCGATGTCCAGCGCGGTGAACGACGGATCGCGCCACCAGCCGGGCACCCACCACAGCGGCGCCGCGACGGTCATGATCGTCGCGCCCACCAGACCGCTCCAGAGCACCTGCACCATCGGCGCGTCGGCCTGCGCCTGCGCACGCGTGAGCGTCTGGTAGGCCGCGTTGCCCGCGGCCGCGCCCAGCACCAGGGCGACGCCCGCCAGCGGCAGCGCCGTGCCCGGGCGCACCACCACCAGCACGCCCGCGAAGCCGACCAGCGCCGCCATCCAGGTCGCCCAGGTCGGGCGCTCGCCGAGGAACGCCGCGGCGAACAGCATCACCAGGATCGGCGTGGTGAAGAAGACCGCGGTCGCCTGCGCGAGCGGCATCAGCTTGAGCGCGGCGAAGTACAGCAGGGTGATGATCACCATCAGCGAGCCGCGTGCCGCCTGGCGCATCGGATGCGCGGTGCGCAGCACCGACAGCCCGTGCGTCGGCAGGAAGAGGACGAGCACCGCGAGCAGGTGGCCGGCGTAGCGCGACCAGGTGGTGGCGGCGACCGGCACGCCTCGCATGCCCAGCCACTTGCCGCTCGCGTCGAGCAGGATCAGGCAGCCGAGCGCGGCGAGCATCGCGAGCACCGCGCGGCGCTCGATGGAACGGCGCGGGGCGGGCTCGGTCATCGGTGCGGTAGTCTAGCGGCGCACCCGACCCGGAGACCCCCGATGCCCGTCGCCACCGATTCCGGATTCGTCCGCGAGCTCGATGCAGCCGTCGCCGCCACCCGCGCCGACACCGTCCGCATGCTGTCCGAGCTGGTCGCGCTGCCCTCGCTGCTCGGCGAAGAGGCCTCGGCGCAGGGGTGGATGGCCGACACGCTGGGCACGATGGGCCTGCGGGTGGACCGCTTCGACATCGACGAGGCGAAGCTCCGGTCGCACCGCGGCTGGTCGCCGTCGATCGTCTCGTACGACGGCCGACCGAACGTGGTGGGCGTGCACCTGCCGCGCGAGTCGCGCGGGCGCTCGCTGATCCTCAACGGCCACATCGACGTCGTGCCGGTGGGCAATGCGGCGATGTGGACGTCGCCGCCCTTCGCGCCGCGCGTCGAGGGCGACCGGCTCTACGGTCGCGGCGCAGCCGACATGAAGGCCGGCATCGTCGCCTACCTGAACGCGTTCCGTGCGCTGCAGGCGCTGGGCCTGGAGCCGGCCGCCCCGGTCTACCTGCAGTCGGTCATCGAGGAGGAGTGCACCGGCAACGGCGCGCTCGCCTGCCTCGTGCAGGGCTATCACGCCGAAGCGGCGGTGATCCCCGAGCCGGGCAATGCCATCCTGGTCGGCCAGCTCGGCGTGATGTGGCTGACGCTGGAGGTCACCGGCGTGCCGGTGCATGCGATGGTCGCGCACACCGGCACCAACGCGATCGACGCGGCCCGCAACCTGTTCGCCGAACTGAAGCTGCTCGAGCGCGAGTGGAACGAGCCCCGGCGCCGGCATGCGATGTGGTGCGCGCACGAGCATCCGATCAACTTCAACCTCGGCAAGCTGTCGGGCGGCGAATGGGCGTCCTCGGTCGCCACCACCTGCGTCGCCGAGATCCGCCTGTCGTTCTACCCGGACATGAGCCGCGAGGCCGTGCGGGCCGCGGTCGAGGCGCGTCTGGCCGAGGCGCACGCGGCGATGGCCGGGCGCGAGGGCATCCGCTACACCGTCACCTACCGCGGCTTCCAGTCGGAGGGCTGCCTGCTCGACCGCGCGGCCCCCCTGGTCACCGAGCTGGCGGCCACGCACCGCGAGGTCGTCGGTACCGAGGTCGAACTGGTCGTGGGCACCGGCACCACCGACGCGCGCAGCTTCAACCTCTACGGTCCGATCCCGGCCACCTGCTACGGGCCGGTGGGCGCGGACATCCACGGCATCGACGAGTGGGTCTCGATCGACAGCACGGTGCAGGTCACCGAGGTGCTCGCGCGCTTCGTGGCGCGCTGGTGCGGCGTGACGCCGCGCACGGTGCGCTGAGGTCCGCACCGGCGCGGCGAGGGCGCCGGACGCGGCGCGGCCTCAGAGCAGCCCGCGCCTGGCCAGGTTGCGCATCAGCGCGCCGGCGCCGAAGGTCCAGCGCTCGCACTCGTCGGTGCGGCGCATCCGGTTGACCAGCGCGCCGAGCGCCGGAGCCGAGATGGTCACGCGATCGCCGTAGACATGCGTGAAGCCCTGGCCGGGTGCATGCCGGGCCTTGATCGGCGCGAACATCGTGCCGAGGAAGAGCATCGCCCCGTCCGGATACTGGTGGTGCACCGACAGCGTCTGCGCGGCGAGATCGGCGGGATCGCGGCTGATCTTCGACAGCGAGGACGTGCCCTCGAGCACGAAGCCCTCGGGCCCGTCGACCGTCAGCGACACCGTGGTCGCGCGCACGTCGTCCATCGTGAAGTGCGCGTCGAAGAAGCGGCTGAACGGGCCGATCGCGCACGAGGCGGTGTTGTCCTTGGCCTTGCCGAGCAGCAGCGCCGAGCGACCCTCGACGTCGCGCAGGTTCACGTCGTTGCCGAGCGCCGCGCCCACCACGGCGCCGCTCGAGGCGATCGCGAGCACGACCTCGGGCTCGGGGTTGTTCCAGCTCGACATCGGATGCAGACCGGCGTCCATGCCGGTGCCCACCGCCGACATCGCGGGGGCCTTGGTGAAGATCTCCGCGTCGGGCCCGATGCCGACCTCGAGGTACTGGCTCCACGCGCCCTGCTCGACCAGCACCTTCTTCAGCGCCATCGCCTCGTCCGAGCCGGGACGCAGCTTCGAGAGGTCGTCGCCGATCAGGCGGGCCACCTCGCCGCGGATGGCGTTGGCCGCGTCGGCGCTGCCGCGCGCCCGCTCCTCGATCACGCGCTCGAGCATCGACACCGCGAAGGTCACGCCGGCGGCCTTGATCGCATGCAGGTCGCAGGGGGCGAGCAGCCAGGGGCGGGTGAGGTCGCGCACCTCGGGCGGCGTGTTGTCGAGCAGCGCCTGCAGCGTACCGAGCGGGGTGCCGCCGGCGGCACGCAGCGCGGCGGCCGGGTCGGGCGTCTCGCACAGGTCGCGCATCGTCGGGAACGCGATCGAGACGTCGAAGGCGTGGCCGTCGCGTACCACGATCGTCGCGGGGCCGCCCGCGGCGGGCAGCCAGGCACGACCGGCGAGCGCCGCGCGGCTCGCGTCGGCGGGGAGCGTGGCGGCGGCGTCGAGTCGGATCGGGGGCATCGCGGGCATGGCGGGTCCTGGGCGGTGGGCGGGCCGCGGACGGTCCGGGGGCGTCGATTCTAGCGCCGCGCCCCGGCCTCGCCGGTCCACAAAGCGGGGCGCCCGCCGGTCCGGAAACCCGTGCGCCCGCGGCCACGGCGGCTCGGTCGCCGCAGGACCGCGGCCACGCACCCACTACAATCCGGACATGGCCGACACACCTTCCCCGGGCGCGGCGACGATGCGGATCCGGATGCGGCGCGGCCTGCGTGGCCTGAGGGTGCAGGGCCGGATCTGGCGCATGCAGCTGTCGGCGCTGTCGCCGACCACCCGCGGCATCCTGTGGGCCCTGTGCGCGGGCCTGTCGTTCCAGGCCGCCAACGCGTCGATGCGCGCGCTGTCGCTGGCGATCGATCCGATGCAGGCGCAGTTCCTGCGGTACTTCGTCGGCATCCTGCCGCTCGTCCCGATGGTCGTCCTCGCCGGCGGCCTGCACCGGCTGTGGCCCGAGTCGATCAAGGGCCAGGTCTGGCGCAGCGGCCTGCACACGCTGGGCCTCATCCTGTGGTTCACCGCGCTGCCGCACATGCCGCTCGCCGACATGACCGCGATCAGCTTCACCAATCCGCTGTTCGTGCTGATCGGCGCGGCCTGGCTGCTCAAGGAGCCGATGAACCCGGCGCGGTGGGTGGCCGTCGCGGTCGGCTTCGCGGGCGTGCTGGTCATCGTGGGGCCCGGGCTCGCCGGCACCGGTGGCTGGTACAACCTGCTGATGCTCGCGTCCGCGCCGGTGTTCGCCGCCTCGTTCCTGGTCACCAAGGTGCTGACCCGCCGCGACTCGGCCGCGGTCATCGTGCTGTGGCAGACGCTGCTGATCACGCTGATGTCGGTGCCGCTCGCGATTCCGGTGTGGGTCAACCCGACGCCCGCCCAGTGGGGCCTGTCGCTGATCGGCGGCATCGCCGGCACCGCGGGCCATTATTTCCTCACGCGCTCGTTCGCGTCGGCCGACATCTCCGCCACGCAGTCGGTCAAGTTCGTCGACCTGCTGTGGGCGGCGCTGCTCGGCTGGCTGGCGTTCAACGACACGCTGCGGCCCACCACGCTGCTGGGCGGCGCGGTGATCGTCGCCTCGATCGTCGGCCTCGAACGCTACGAGCGGCGCGCCGCCGCATCGGCGCGCGCGCGTCTGACCCTCCATCGACTTCTTCTCCGACGGCCCGACACCCATGACGACAGACGCCACCGCCGGCGCCCGCCCTCCGGCACGCCCGATCCGACGCCTGCTGATCGCCAACCGCGGCGAGATCGCCATCCGCATCGCCCGCACCGCGGCCGAGCTCGGCATCGAGACGGTGGCGGTGTTCTCGCGCGACGACGCGAGCGCGCTGCATCCGCGCAAAGCCGACGCCGCGCATGCGCTCGGGGCCGACGGCCCCGCCGCCTACCTCGACGCGGCCGCGCTGATCATGGCCGCGCGCGAGCACGACTGCGATGCGATCCACCCCGGCTACGGCTTCCTGTCGGAACGCGCGGACTTCGCGCGCGCCTGCATCGAGGCGGGGCTGGCCTTCGTCGGTCCGGCCCCGCGCACCCTCGATCTCTTCGGCGACAAGGCCGCCGCCCGCGCCCATGCCATCCGCTGCGGCGTGCCGGTGCTCTCGGGCACCGACCGGGCCACCACCCTCGAGGAGGCACGCGCCTTCCACGCGCGGCTGGGTGCCGGCGGCGCGGTGATGCTCAAGGCGCTGGCCGGCGGCGGCGGCCGCGGCATGCGCCCGGTCACCGACGCCGCGCAGCTCGACGACGCCTGGGCGCGCTGCGCGTCCGAGGCGCAGGCCGCCTTCGGCAGCGACGCGCTGTACGTCGAGCGCCTGCTGCCGCGCGCGCGCCACGTCGAGGTGCAGGTCGCCGGCGACGGCTCGAGCGCGGTCCACCTGTGGGAGCGCGAATGCAGCCTGCAGCGCCAGCGCCAGAAGCTCGTCGAGATCGCGCCGGCCCCGGGCCTGGCGCCCAACCTGCGCGACCGGCTGCTCGCCTCGGCGCTGCGGCTGTCGCGCGAGGCCGGCCTGTCGAACCTCGCGACCATCGAGTTCCTGGTCGACGCCGACGGCGCGGGCCGCAACGACGGCGAGTTCGCCTTCGTCGAGGCCAACGCGCGGCTGCAGGTCGAGCACACCGTCACCGAGGAGCTGCTCGGGCTCGACCTGGTGCGCCTGCAGCTGCAGATCGCCGCCGGCGCCACGCTCGCGCAGCTCGGCCTGGCGCGCTCGCCGGCGCTGGTCTCGGGCTGTGCGCTGCAGGCCCGGATCAACCTCGAGACCATGGCCGAGGACGGCACGGCGCGGCCCTCGGCCGGCACGATCACAGCCTACGAGCTGCCCTCGGGCCGCGGGATCCGCGTCGACGGCTGCGGCTACGCCGGCTGGCGCACCGGGCTGCGCTTCGATTCGCTGCTCGCCAAGCTGATCGTTCGGGTCGACTCGGGTGGCCTGCCGCAGGCCGCGGCCAAGGCGCAGCGCGCGCTCGCCGAGTGCCGCATCGAGGGCGTGGCCACCAACCTGCCCTTCCTGCAGGCGCTGCTCGCGCATCCGGACGTGCGCGCCGGGCGGGTGTCCACGGTCTTCGTCGACGAGCGGGTGGGCGAGCTGCTCGCGCAGGTCGACGGCGCCGCGCGCCGCCGCTACGTCGAGCCGTCGGCGCAGGCCGCGGCCGCCGACGGCCCCGACACCGCCCGGCGTGCGGGGGCACGCACGGCCGGCGACGATCCGCTGGGCGTGCTCGTGCTCGGACGTGAAGCCGCCGGCGGCGCCGGCGCGGCCCGCGAGGCACGCGAGGCGCCGGCCGACGGCCTGCAGCCGACGCGCTCGCCGATGCAGGGCACGGTGCTCGCGGTCGCGGTCGCCGAGGGCGCCCGGGTGCGCCGCGGCGAGCCCCTGCTGGTGCTCGAGGCGATGAAGATGGAGCACGTGGTCGAGGCCGCGCAGTCGGGCATCGTGCGGCGGCTCGATGCGGCCACCGGCGACACCGTGTTCGAGGGCGACGGACTCGCGTGGATCGAGCCCGACGGCGCCGTCGACGACTCGGCCGTCGAAGCCGTGGCCGAGGACGTCGACGCGATCCGGCCCGATCTCGCCGAGGTCCTCGCGCGCCAGCGCCTGGCCCGCGACGACGCGGCCCGCCCCGAGGCGGTGGCCAAGCGCCATGCGCTCGGACGGCGCACCGCGCGCGAGAACGTCGCCGACCTGTGCGACGACGGCTCGTTCGTCGAGTACGGCTCGCTGGCGGTGGCCGCGCGCCGGCAGCGCAACACCCTCGAGGAACTGATCGCGCGCACGCCGGCCGACGGCCTGGTGATGGGGATCGGCCGCGTCAACGGCGATCGCTTCGCCGACGAGCGCGCCCGCGTGATCGCGATGTCCTACGACTACACGGTGCTCGCCGGCACGCAGGGCTACAAGAACCACGAGAAGAAGGACCGGATGTTCGAGCTGGCCGAGCGCTGGCGGCTGCCGCTGGTGCTGTTCGCCGAGGGCGGCGGCGGACGCCCGGGCGACACCGACCGCGTGATCGCCGCGCAGCTCACCACGCGCGCCTTCGAGCTGTTCGGGCGGCTCTCGGGGCTGGTGCCGCTGGTGGCCATCGTGTCGGGCCGCTGCTTCGCCGGCAACGCGGTGCTCGCCGGCTGCTGCGACGTGATCATCGCGACGAAGGACGCCAACCTCGGCATGGGCGGTCCGGCGATGATCGAGGGCGGCGGCCTCGGTGTGTACCGGCCCGAGGAGGTCGGACCGATGGCCGTGCAGGATGCCAACGGCGTGGTCGACATCCTGGTCGACGACGACGCGGCCGCGGTCGACGCCGCGAAGCGCTACCTGTCCTACTTCCAGGGCCCGCTCGAGGACTGGACCTGCGTCGACCAGCGGGTGCTGCGCCGCCTGGTGCCGGAGAACCGCGTGCGCGCCTACGACGTGCGCCGCGTGATCGAGGCGCTCGCCGACGAGGGCACCGTGCTCGAGCTGCGGCCGCGCTTCGGCCCCGGCATGATCACCGCGCTGGTCCGCATCGAGGGCCGGCCGGTCGCGCTGATCGCGAACAATCCCATGCACCTGGGCGGCGCGATCGACAGCGACGGCGCCGACAAGGCCGCGCGCTTCATGCAGCTCGCCGACGCCTTCGACCTGCCGATCCTCACGCTGTGCGACACGCCCGGGAACATGGTCGGCCCCGAGGCCGAGCGGACCGCGCTGGTGCGCCACTGCTGCCGGCTCTACGTCACCGCCGGCGGCGTCGACGTGCCGATCCTCACCGTCGTGCTCAGGAAGGGCTACGGGCTGGGCGCGCAGGGCATGGCGGGCGGCAGCTTCTGGGCGCCGGCCATGCTGGTCTCCTGGCCGACCGGCGAGTTCGGCGGCATGGGGCTGGAAGGTGCGGTGAAGCTCGCCTGGCGCAACGAGCTCGCCGCGATCGAGGACCCGGCCGAGCGCCGCGCCGAGTACGAGCGGCGCGTCGCGCAGATGTACGAGCAGGGCAAGGCGCTGTCGACCGCATCGCTGTTCGAGGTCGACGACGTGATCGATCCGGCCGACACCCGGCAGGTGCTCGTCGAGACGCTGCGCGCGATGCCGCCGCGCCCCGCCCGCACCGGCAAGAAGCGGCCGTTCGTCGACACCTGGTGAGCGGCAGCGCGACCGAAGCCGCGCTTCAGCGCTCGAACTCGACCTCGTCGATGCGCGACGACAGCGGCGTGCCCCGCACCTTCACGAGCGAGCCGCCCGTCGGGGTCGCGACCACCGCGTCGAGGAAGGCCTGCATCGACGCGAACGCGGTGCCGTCGGCGCGCCGGTAGATCGCGTTCGCGGGCAGCGTGACGGGGGTGCCGAGGAGCGTGATCGTCGCGGACGTCTTCGCCGTCACGCGGGCCTGGATGAACTCGCGCCCGTCGCGGCCGCTGGGATCCTCGATCCGATCGGCCACCAGGACGCCCGCGGCGCTCGCGGCGCCGCGGACCTGGACGCCGGCGCCGACCGCGACCGGCGACTCGATGCGGGCCGCGGGCCCGACGCGCACGGTACGGCCGAGGATCCTCAGCGTGCCGTCGGCGTTCATCGCCTCGATGCGCCCCTGCACCATCACGCGCTCGTTCTCGAAGCGGATCTCGCGCGCCCGCAGCCGGCCGTCCGCGCCGCGCGCCCCCTCCACCTCGATGCGGGCGCCGGCGACGAGATCGTCCGCCGCCCCCCGACGGAACTGCGTGGTGTCGTCCCAAGAGACCGTCGCCGACCCGAGCCGAAGCGTCCGCGCGGCGACGTCCACGCTGCCGACGAGGCCGGTCTGCTCGTGGCGCGAGCCCGAACCCGAGCGCAGGCCCAGCAGGTCGTCGCTCAGGTCCTCGCACTCGATGCGCTGGGCGGTGAAGACCCGCTCGGCGGTGAACGCGCCGTGGACCTCGACGGCGCGGCCCGCCACGAGCGCGGCCGCGCTGCAGCCTGCCGGCGTGAACACGCCGCCCGCCTCGGCGAAGCGCACGGTCACCGGCGCCCCCGCGCCGACGGCGATCGGGAAGGTTCCGGCCGAGGGCGCCGAGCCGACCACGCCACGCAGCTCGTCGACCAGCCCCGAGCCGTCGATCGACTCGACGCGCGTCGCCACCAGGCCGCCCGAGTCGTCGCGCAGCCCGTGCACCTCGACGCGACGGCCCGACAGCGTGGCGGCGCTCAGCCCGCCGGCCCAGACGGTCGAGTCGTCGGTACCCACCCGCAGCCCGCCCACCTCGAAGGTCGGCAGCGCACGGCTCGAGTCCACCGTGCCGACCGCGCCGCGCAGCTCCGGCTCGACCTTGATGCGGTCGGCGACCCCACGGCTGCGGTCGTCACCGAGCTCGCCGTGCAGCTTCACGCGGACGCCTTCGGCCAGCGCCCGGCCGCCCCGACCGCGGTCGTCGGTCACGGTGGCCCGGGAATCGTCCCAGCTCACGCCGTTGACGACGCCGCTCTTGCCGACGATGCCGGCGGAGAAGGCGGTGCCGCCGGTGGCGGCGGCGGACGTGCGCGGCGCGCTGTCGTCGACGCCGCTGCCCGAGCCGCCGCCGCAGGCGGCGAGGCCGAGGAGCAGTCCGGCGGCGGACATCACGACGAGGGGGCGCAGGACAGCAGTGTTTCGATGGGTCATGGAAGGCTCCGGCAAGGGTGGGTGCCGGGCTTCGCGCCGGACACCCTGGTTTGGGCTTTTTGTCCCAAATTGATTGGGTTTGGGAAAGTTATCCCAAATTTGCTCGGTGCGCAAGCCTGTCCCGGTGCCCGGCCCGGCCGCGGGCGGCCGAGCCGGTGCTCTACACTCGGCCCCCATGGATCTCGCCACCCTGCGGGCCCGGCTCCGAGCCCTCGGTGCCGGGCCGCTCCACGAACGCCGGGTGCTGCAGCACTGGCTGCACGCCCGACCGCTGGACACGCCCTTCCGCGGCGATCCGAACCACCTTCCGAAGGCGTTGCGCGCCGCGCTGCCGGCGTTCGCGGCCGAGCTCGAGGCGATCGCCTCGGTCGAGGCGCGCCATGGCGGCGACGGCGCCGAGCGGCTGCTCGTCCGGCTGGCAGACGGGCAGCGGGTCGAGAGCGTGCTGCTGCCGCGCGGGGGGCTGTGCGTCTCGACCCAGGTCGGCTGCGCGGTCGGCTGCACGTTCTGCACCACCGGGCGCGACGGCCTGCTGCGGCAGCTGGGCAGCGCCGAGATCGTCGCGCAGCTCGCCGTCGCCCGACCGCTGCGCGAGGTGCGCAAGGTGGTGTTCATGGGCATGGGCGAACCGGCCCACAACCTCGAGGCGGTGCTCGAGGCGATCGAGACGCTCGGCACCGACGGCGGCATCGGCCGCGAGCAACTGGTGTTCTCGACGGTGGGCGACCGCCGCGCCTTCGAGCGGCTGTCCACCTCGCGCGTGCGGCCCTCGCTCGCGCTGTCGCTGCACACGACGAAGCCCGAGCTGCGCCGCGAGCTGCTGCCGCGCGCGCCCCGGATCGATCCGGACGAGCTGGTCGCGCTCGCCGATGCCACCGCCCGCGCCGGCGGTTTCCCGCTGCTGGTGCAGTGGACGCTGCTCGATGGCGTCAACGACGGTGACGACGAGGTCGAGGCACTGGCCGCGCTGCTGGCCGGGCGCCGGGCGATCCTCAATGCGATCCCGTGGAACGCGGTCGAGGGCTCGGCCTTCGCCCGCCCTCCGCTGGAGCGGGCCGTCGCCTTCGTGCGCGGCCTGCGCGAGCGCGGCACGATGGCGACGCTGCGCTGGTCGGCCGCTCAGGATGTCGACGGCGGCTGCGGACAGCTGCGGGCGCGCCGTGCGGCGGGCGCTGCGGCGGCGCACGCGCCCCTCGGCCTGGCCACCCTGCCGGGCGAATCGCCCGTCGTCCTGCACCGCGCGCCCGGCGGCCGCGCCAGCCCCTGACTCGGCCGCGGCACCCGAGGTCGACCCGCCGGGCCGCTACGCCTTCTTCTTCTGCCCGATGCGCCCTTCGGTGCCCGCCATCAGGTTCGAGATGTTCGCGCGGTGCCGCCAGACGAGCAGCGCGCTCATCACCGCCAGCGCCAGCAGCACGCCGTCGGCGCCGGCGAGCAGCAGGTAGAAGGCGGGCGCGAACACCGCCGCCACCAGCGAAGCGAGCGACGAGTAGCGCAGGAAGACCGCGACCACGATCCAGGTCGACAACGTCGCGAGGCCGAGCCAGGGCGACAGCGCGAGCAGCACGCCGGCCGCGGTGGCCACGCCCTTGCCGCCCTGGAAGCCGTGGAAGACGGGGTACAGGTGACCGATGAAGGCCGCCAGTCCGACCAGCGTCAGCGTCAGGTCGTCGAAGCCGAAGCGATCGGCGAGCGCGCGCGCGAGCAGCACTGCGACCGCGCCCTTGGCCGCGTCGCCGACGAGCGTGAGGATCGCCGCGCGGCGGTTGCCGGTGCGCAGCACGTTGGTCGCGCCGGGGTTGCCCGAGCCGTAGCTGCGCGGGTCGGCGAGCCCCATCGCGCGGCTCACCACGACGGCGAACGAGATCGAGCCGATCAGGTAGGCGATCGCGATCGCGGCGATCGCGGGCAGCAGGGTCATGGCGTCTCCGGGGCCGCCGGTCTCAGGCGGCGAGCGCGCAGTCTACCGGCACGGCCTGCCGCCGGTCGACGAGCCCCGACGGGTCGACGCCGACCCGGCCGCCCCACGCTCGCGCCGCCCGTCCTGTCATGCCCGCCGCGCCCCCTCGTCTCGCGCGAGCGCGACGAGCATCCTGCCGAGCAGCCCCGTGACCTCGGGGGCGAGCCGCGCCGGGTCGACCCGCGCCGTGGGCAATGCGCCGTCCACCCAGAGCGTGGCGAGGCCGTGCACGAGCGACCATGCGGCATACACCAGGGGGCCGGGGTCGCCCGCGGGGGCCGCGGCGACGCGCTGGCATTCCTCGACGACACCGAACAGCAGCCGATAGGCCTTCTGACTCGCCGCGCTGAGCGCTGCGTTGCGGGCGGCCGGACTGTTGTCGCGGAACATGACGCGAAAGTGTCCGGTGTTGGACACCGCGAACGCCACGTAGGCCTGGCCGATCGCATCGAGTCGCGAGACCGGATCGGGGGGCGCGGCATCGCGACGCTCGATCATGGCCTGCTCCAGGCGCTCGAAGCCCTCCAGCGCGATGGCCGCGAGCAGCGCCGCGCGATCGGCGAAGTGATGGTACGGCGCGCCCGACGACACGCCCGCGCGGGTCGCGAGCGCACGCAGGCTCAGGGCCTCCAGGCCGTCCCGATCGATGACGTCGACACTGACGTCGATCAGGGTCTGCCTCAGATCGCCATGGTGATAGCCGGCCTTCTTCTTCACGCGCATCGCCGGGCGAGTGTCCGACAAGTCGACGCACGAAGCAACGCATCGTGAGGCCGTGCGCGAACGGGGCCGAGCGTTCGCGACGGCCGGTCACGCCCGCGACGCGTGGGTCCGCGGGCGCAGCATGGCACCGCTGACGAGCGCCATCAGACGCCTCGGAGTCGCACGCGCCGAGTTCGCGAGCAGCGCGTTCTTCAGGCCGACGATGCGCGTGGGGCCGCCGCCGCGCAGGGCGCGGATCGCCTGCTCCGCGACCGCGTGCGGGCTGAGCATGCTGGAGAACACGGCGGTCTCGCGGACCCCGGGATCGCCGAGCTTGGTGATGAACCCGGTGTCCACCGCCCCCGGGCACAGCGCCGCGACCCGGACACCGCGCCCCCGGTACTCCGCCCACAGCGCTTCGCTGAAGCTGAGCACGAAGGCCTTGGTGGCCGCATAGACGGCCATGAACGGACACGGCTGGAAGGCCGCGGTGGAGGCGATGTTCAAGATGGCCCCCCGGCCGCGCGCGAGCATGTCGGGCAGGAAGGCATGGGTGAGGTCGACCACGGCGCCGATGTTCACCGCGATCTGCGCCTGCTCCACGTCCGGGGCCAGGGTCTCGAAGGGCCCGTAGGTGCCGAAACCGGCGTTGTTCACCAGCAGGTCCACCTCGATGCCCGCCGCCCGCACCTGCTGCAGCAGCAGGGCCCCGCAGCCCGGCCGCGCCAGGTCCATGGCGATCACGGTCGGACGCTCGCCGTGGCGCGCGTGGATCGTAGAGGCCAGGCCGTCGAGCGCGTCCTTCGAGCGCGCCACCAGCACGAGCCTGACCCCCTCGTCGGCGAGTCGGTTCGCGATGGCGGCGCCGATGCCGCCCGAGGCACCGGTGACGAGTGCAGTCGATCCGATCATGGTCATCGCCGCTCAGTAGCCCATGCGGATGGACATGCGGGTCACCGTCCCGGCCTTGACCGCGAACGACGACTCCTTGAAGCCCGGCGCCGAGAACGCGGGACGCACGTCGTTGGACGCGCCGTAGCCTTCCTGCGGGATGCCGACGAAGTTCTTGTCCAGCTTGCCGTTGACGTTCTCGTCGTGCCAGACGATGGCCGCATACGTGCCGGTCGGCACGTCGGCGAACACGCAGGTCGCGCGCCCCCCCTCGACGACCGCCTGCTTCTCTGCGTGGGCCTTGGCGTGATCGCTCGGGAACCCGTCGGCGGTGGCGAACAGCAGGCAGCCGACCCGCCCCTTGGCGTCGCGCAGCCCGGACACCTCCAGGCGGACGTCCGAGTCGTTCGGCGCGGCGGCGGCGAAGCGGACGGGCACGGCGCACAGCAGCGCGGCGGCAAGCAGGGCGGGGAGCGGGAACCGGGGTCGATCGAGCGTCATGACATCGTCCTTCGAGTGAATGTGAGCGCAGCTTAGATAGTCGAGTAGACAGTGTCAAGCTCAATTTGATCTCCGCTCAGATCCGCCACGTCGAAACGCATGGCGACCGCTTGATCGGCAGCCTCGGCACGCACTGGCGCCAGCGGCACCGCGGCACAGTGGTCCGTTACGGATCGCCCGACCGGGGAACGATTGATCGGATCGGATCCATGGCGGCGTGACCGGGCCGCCGCCGCGGTTCACGCGCCGCATGGACGATCGACCGTCTCCAAGAGGTCAACACGATGCGGCAATCGCGACTCGGCGCCGCGCTCCAGAAGACGGTCCTCGGGTTCTGCTCGATCCTGGCGATCGGCGACGCGTCGGCTGTCGCGGTGACGGCCGGCACACCCACCGTCTCGTCCGCCAACCTGGGCCCCGGCTCGCCGAGCGTGTACGGTCCGAACGTATCGACGCAGACCGTCTCGTCGAACCGGAACCACGTGTCTTCGACGGTGGACGTGCCATCGTTCGAAGTCGTCAGCGCGCCCACGGCGACCGCGAGCGGGCTGAGGTATCTGTACTCGACGCCGCAGACGACGACCACCTGGGTGGAGGACACCTGGAAGCAGGACACCGTCGAGATCGACGTGAGTTCGAGCGGCGGCAACAAGTCCGGCGGCAAGTGGATCTCGATCGCCGGCACCGTCACCTCGGACACGGCGCTCGACATCCGCTTCAGCATGATGGCGAGCGGCACGTTCGACCCCATCCAGACGCCGTTCGGGCTCGCCGCGCCGCCCCTGGCGTCCTTCTACTTCGGCGAGGCCGCGGTGGGGGCGGTGCCCACGAGCACGACGAACGCGGACATCATCTCGCTCACGTACTCGGCGAACACCTTCTCTTCGCAGTTCGGAACCACGACCTTCACCCTCGCACCCGGCACGGCGCAACCCTTCGCCGCGTTCGTCTACGCCGGGGACGACGTGTCGATCGGCTCGTTCGACCTGACCGGCATCACCACGCTCTACGACTACGCGTTCGCGCCCCGGGCATCGGTCGTCATCGGCAACCGGGTACTGGTCGGCGCGGATCAGATCGCCCCGATCCCCGAGGCCGAGCCGGCGCTGATCCTCGCCGCGGGGCTGGGTGCCGTGGCTGCACTCGCACGGCGCCGTCGTCGCGCCGTCGCCAGGCTCCAAGCTCGTCCAGCCGCTACGCGAGGGTAGCGCCGTCGCCGACCAGTTCGAGGTAGGCGTCCTCGAGCGCCACCGCGCGCACGCTGACCGCGCTGACCTCGGGGCCGTCCAGCGCGTCCACCACTTCGCGCAGACTGAAGGGGCGGGGCAGCAGGCAGCTCAGCTGCCCCGCGCGCTGGCGGACCGCCCAGCCGAGGCCCTGCGCGCGGTGCACGGTGAGCGCGCTGTCTCGCGACTGCACCGTCGCCACCGACTGGCCGGGTACGCGGGCCAGCAGTTCGGGCACGGTCCCCAGGGCCGCGACGCGCCCTCCCTGCATCAGGGCGACACGGCTGCACAGTCGCTCGGCCTCGGCCAGCAGGTGACTGGTCAGCAGGATGGTGGTGCCGGAGTCGCGCAGGCCCTCGATCAGGCGCCACAGGTCCAGCCGCGCGGCCACGTCGACCGCGGCCGTGGGCTCGTCGAGCACGAGCAGGTCGGGACGATGGACCAGCGACACGGCCAGGTGGAGCCGTTGCTGCCAGCCCCCTGACAGTCGGCCCACCCGGGTGGATGCGTGCGGCCCCAGACCGAAACGCGCCATCAGGTCGGCCACCCGCGCATGGCGCTGCGCGGCGGGCACGCCGTGCAGGCGACCGAAGAAGTGCAGGTTCTCCTCCGGCAGCAGATCGGGATACAGCGCGCAGTCCTGCGCGCACAGACCCACCCTCGCGCGCGCCGCGGCCCCGAGCCGCGCCAGCGGCTCGCCCATCAGCCGGATCTCGCCCGCATCGGCCTGCAGCAGCTGGCACACGATGTTCAGCACGGTGGACTTGCCGCACCCGTTGGGGCCGAGCAGGCCCACGATCTCGCCGCGCGCGACGTCCAGGCTGAAGCCGTCCAGCACCGCGCGGCTGCCGAAGCGCTTGTGGAGGCCGTCGATCCGAAGGGCCGCGGTCATGCCCGCCGATCCGCGGCCAGCAGCTGCCGATACGAGCTGACCCCCAGTGCCAGCGACACGGCGCAGAACACCACGAGAAAGCTCAGCTCGAAGCGCAGTTCGAAGACCCCCAGGCCGTATGCGGCGACGCCCTTGAACGCCTGGTTCATGTGCAGCACGGGGTCGAGCTGGGCGACGCGCTGCATCGCGCTCGGCATGATCTCGAGCGGGAAGAACGTGCCGCCCAGGACCAGCAGCGGCACGCCGATGGCCGACAGGGCGACCACCACCTCCTCGCTGCGCCGGGCGAACCGTGCGCCGAGGAAGAACCCCATGCCGACGTACGCGAACACCGAGAGCAGGAGGATGAAGCCGCCCAGCCACAGGCTGCCGTGATACCGCGCGCCGATGACGGTCGCGATGGCGTACAGCATCACCACCTGGACCGCCGCCAGCAGCAGCTGCGCCGACACCACGCCGAGGAAATACGCCACCGGATGCAGCGGCGAGGCCAGCAGGCGCCGCAGGGTACCGCGCTCGCGTTCGGCGGCGATGATCGCGACCGTACCGCCCAGGCAGCTGAAGAACAGCGCCCCGCCCATCAGGATGCCCGCCGCGGCCGCATCCAGCCCGGCGCGCATGCTGTCGTTGTGGGCGTAGACCAGCCCGAACAGCACCATCATGGCGGCCGGAAACACCGCCCAGAAGATCAGGCCCCGGCGCTGCCGCCACTGCTCCAGCAGCAGGCGCTGCGCGACCGCGAGCGTCTGTTCGAGCAGCAGCGGGCGGGCGCGCATCGGTCGCTCAGTCGGCGAGCGCGCAGTCCACCGGCACGGCCTGCAGCAGATCGACGAGCACCGCCGGATCGATGCCGACCAGATAGCCGCGGCGCCCGCCGTTGATCCAGATCCGCGGCAGCGCGAGCACGCTGCGCTCGACGTAGACCGGCAGGCGCTTCTTCGTGGCGAAGGGCGAGGTGCCCCCGACCAGGTAGCCCGAATGGCGGCTCGCCACCTCGGGCTCGCAGGGCGCGATCGACTTGCGCCCGGACTGCCGGGCGAGGTTCTTGGTGGAGACCTTGCAGTCCCCGTGCATCAGCACGACGAGCGGCTTGCCCGCCTCGTCCGGCATGACCAGGGTCTTGACCACCGCATGCTCGTCCAGACCGAGCTGGCGCGCGGACTCGGCGGTGCCGCCGTGATCGACGTAGTCGTAGGGATGTTCGGTGAAGGCGACGCCGCGCTGCCTGAGCAGCGCCGTCGCGGGGGTCTCGGAGACGTGCTTCGCGGCCATCGGCGAATGATAGCGGGGCCGGAGAGGCGCGCGAGCCTGCTGAACGCAACCCACCCCGGAAGCGGGCGCGTCGCCGGGATCCGCGCTGCGGCCGATGCGGACGGCGCACCGGCCGGCGCCGCGTCAGCCCTTCGTGGCCTTCATCCGGGGCGTCCGCTCGGGATTCAGCAGCCACTGGTTCTGCCCCTCGTCCCAGTGATGGGTGCGCTGGAACGCGAGCGCGTCCGCGCGGACCTGCTTGCTGGACAGCGTGCTGCCGGCAGGGATCTCGGCCTTCCTCGGTGTCCAGGTGTCGGTCGCCTGGTTGAACTGGTTCTTGCGCAGGAAGTCGTCGCGCTCGGCCTTCACTTCGGCACGGGGCCTGACGCCGACGGGCGCTTCGACGCCGGACTTCAGCACCCAGGTATCGGACGGATCCCAGCGATGCGTGCGCAGGAACTCCTTGGCGTCCATCGACAGCGGGGTGATCGAGCGCGCCATCGTCGTGGTCGGGTCGGGCAGAACGGGGGGCGTCGCGCCTTGCGCGTGCGCCACACCGGCCGAGCCGGCGATGACGAGCGAGACGAGCAGGCGGGCAGAACGGAGCGGGTGCATGTGCGGTTCCTCGAGGATCAACGGTCGCCCGTATGGCGACCTCCCGATCAGCATCGCGGTATGGGAGCGCCCCGTCTGTGCAGCAGCGTACCGAGCATGCGTCGAGGCCCACGTCCGATGCCGATCGGACCCCCGAAACGAACGCGCCGCCGGGACCCGCTCTGCAGCGGATGCCGACGGCGCACCGGCCGGAGCCGGTCGACGGTCAGTCGGTGATCAGTCGATCACGCGAACGGCCGACGCCTGCATGCCCTTCGGGCCCTTGCGCGGCGTGAACTCGACGCGCTGGCCGACGTCCAGGTTGCGGAAGCCCGAGCCCTGCAGCTCCGAGAAGTGGACGAACAGCTCGGCGCCGTCGACGTCCGACTTGATGAAGCCGAAGCCCTTGTCGCTCATGAAGCGCTGGACGGTACCGGTTTGAGTGCCTGACATGGTGTGTAGCCTTTCTGGAAACGTGACGAGATGGGGCTCGCGCCCCGGTGGGGGCATGCGCGACAAAGACGAACCACCGGGGGGATTCCAGAACGCCGGGTCCGCGTGGAAGCGGGGGCGCAGAAGAAACCGCGGAACTGCGGAGGGCTTCGAGGCAGATGCAAGGACGGACTATACGCGCATATCCCACCGACACAAGTCGGTCACGCACCCGAAAGTGTGGGAGGACGCCCCATGTCGGCGCGTGGCCGGTCGATGTCCGTGCATGACCGGCAGGTCGCGTCGCGGCCCGCCGGCAGCAGCGTTCAGGCCGGCGGCACGAGGCCGCGCACGCGTCCGAAGAGCCGCGTCAGCCCGAGCAGCACATCGATGTTCGGCGTGTCGACGCCGACCAGCCGTCCCATCTCCGACACCGAACCGATGAGTGCATCGAGCTCGATCGGCCGACCCGCATCGACGTCCTGCAGCATCGAGGTGCGGACCGCGCCGAGCTTGCGGGTGATGACGTGTCGCTCCTCGGGCGTCATCGTGATCGGCAGCCCGAGCGCGTCGCCGATCGCGCGCGCCTCGACCATCGCATCGGACACGAACCGGCGCAGCAGCGGGTCGTCGAGGATCCGGTCCATCGTCGCGCCGGTGAGCGCGGAGACCGGGTTCATCGTCATGTTGCCCCAGAGCTTGAGCCACACGTCGAGCTCGATGCGGGGCGAGACCTCGACCTGCAGGCGCGCGGCCCGCAGCAGGTCGGCGACCGCGGCGAGCCGCGGCGTCGACCCGCCGCCCGGCTCGCCCACGATGAACCGGTCGCCGAAGGCATGACGCACCACGCCCGGCTCAGGCATCGAGGCCGACATGTGCACGACGCACCCCACGACGCGCGCCGGCGGCACCGCGTGCGACAGCGAGCCGTCGGCGTCGGTGGCCTCGAGCCGCGTGCCCTGCCAGCGCTCGCCGAGCCCGTGGAAGAACCACCAGGGCACGCCGTTCATCGCCGACAGCACGACGGTGTCGGGCCCGAGCAGCGGCGCGATGCTCGCCGGGATCGAGGGCAGCGCCGTGGTCTTGACGGCGAGCACCACCAGGTCCTGCGGGCCGAGCTCGGCGGGCGAGTCGCTCGCCGCGATCGAGACCGCCCGGCCGCGCTCGGGGTCGGCGGCGTCGCGCAGCACCAGGCCGTTGCGGCGCACCGCCGCGAGCGTCGCGCCACGGGCGAGCGCCGAGACCGGCTGGCCGCCCTCCACGAGACGGTGGGCGACGAAGCCGCCGATGGCGCCGAGTCCGACGATGCAGGTCTTCATGGTCATACCGGGAAGAGAGCGTTGATCTGGCCCGTGCCGGAGCTCGGGAAGTAAGGGGTGACGATCTCGACCGGCTTGTCGTACGCGGTCCAGCCGAGCAGCCCGAGGAGCATCGCGGTGTCGTGCATGCCGCCCTCCCCCACGCAGCGCTCGGCGTAGGCGGGCAGCATCCGGATGAAGGTCTTCCAGTCGCCCTGCTTCCAGAGCTCGACCACCCGCAGGTCGACCTGCCGGAAGAACTCGTCGCTGATCTCGTGGATCGACGACTCCGGGCTGCCATTGTCGTTGAAGCGGTGCGACAGCGAGCCGCTGGCGAAGACCGCGACCCGGCCGTCGAAGCGCTGCTCGATCGCGCGGCGTACCGAGGCGCCGAAGCGCGCGCTGTCCGCCAGGCTGTGCCAGGCGCACCACGCGGCGACCGACACCACCTTGAAGCGCCGGTCGGCGTTCATGTAGCGCATCGGCACCAGCGTGCCGTACTCGAGGTGCAGCGTGGTCGCGTCGTGGGCGCGGGTGAAGACCCCGTCCTCGGTCGCGCACTCGGCGATCGCGCGCCCGAGCGCGGGCTCGCCGGGATACGCGTACGGCAGATTGCGGATGAAGTGCGGCAGCTCGTTGCTGGTGTAGACGCCCTCGAACTCGGGCGCGCAGTTGACGTGGTAGCCGGCGTTGACCAGCCAGTGCACGTCGAAGACGACGATGGTGTCCACGTCGAGCGCGCGGCAGCGCCGCCCGATCTCGTGGTGGCCGTCGATCGCGGCCTGCCGGCAGCCCTGGTGCGGCCCGGGGAACTCCGACAGGTACATCGACGGGACGTGGGTGATCTTGGCGGCGAGCGCGAGCGTGCCCATCTCAGGTCCCCAGCTTCGGGATGGCGTGCGTGCCGAGCGCGAGCGCCACGTTCTTCGTGTCCATGTAGAAGTCGAAGCTCCAGTCGCCGCCGTCGCGGCCGATGCCGCTGGACTTCATGCCGCCGAAGGGCGTCGGCAGGTGGCGCACGTTCTCGGAGTTGACCCACACCATGCCGACGTCGAGCGCCTGCGCGACGCGGTTGGCGCGCCCGACGTCCCCCGTCCACAGGTAGCCGGCCAGACCGTAGCGCACGCCGTTGGCGATGCGCAGCGCGTCGGCCTCGTCCTCGAACGGGATCACGGTGAGCACCGGGCCGAAGATCTC
>JAIYAG010000165.1 GCA_027489195.1 Burkholderiales bacterium
CGCGCCTGCAGCACCTCGCGCGCATGCACGTGACCCAGGGCCCAGTAGTCGTAGCCCCGGCCGCGCAGCGTGTCGAGCGAGGTGGGGGCGTAGGGGTCGTGCGACGCGTAGCCGGCGAGGCTGGTGTGCAGCACGCCGACGTTGAACCAGCCGGGCACCGGCTCGGGGTAGGCGGCGGCGAGGTCCTCGGGCACCGCCCGGTCGGCGAAGCTGCGCCCGTGCAGCGCCACCTTGAGCGCCTCGATGCGGAAGGTCGCCGCGCGGCCGGTCGGGAACTCGTGGACGTTGTCGGGCAGCGCCAGCGTGCGGGTGATCTCGCTGGCCGCGTCATGGTTGCCCTTCTTCAGGTAGACCGGGATGCGGGCGCGCTCCAGGCGTCGCATCTGCGCGTTGAAGAACAGTCCGGTGTTCATGTCGCGCCAGTCGCCGTCGAAGACGTCCCCGGCGATGACGACGAAATCGACCTCGCGCGAGACGGCCAGGTCGACGAGGTTGGCCAGGGCGTCCCGCGTGGCGCCGCGCAAGGCCTCCACCGGCGCGCCGGGATAGCGCTCGAGACCGTCGAGCGGACTGTCGACGTGCAGGTCTGAACAGTGGATGAACTTCACGCGGGAGGGCTCGGGCAGCGCTGCAAGGGCAGGACGGTCCATCATGCCATGCTGGTGGCTCACCACATGAGCCACCACGCCGATCGCCCTGCCTCCCCGGCCGGCGGCCAGCGTCGGCGATACTGGAGGCCCTGCCCGCCCGAGCCGCCCATGGACGTCCGGCCCCTGATGCAGTCCCTCGGCCACGGCGTCTTCAGCGTCGACGCCGGGTATGTCCGTCCCCGCTTCGACGCCGTGCACCTCGTCGTCGAGAGCGACCGCGCCGCGGTGATCGACACCGGCACCCGCGACGCGGTGCCGCGCACGCTGGCCGCCCTCGAGGCGCTCGGCATCGCCCCCGGACAGGTCGACTGGATCGTGCTGACCCACGTCCACCTGGACCACGCCGGCGGCGCCGGGCACCTGATGCGCCGCCTGCCCGCGGCCCGCCTGGCCGTGCATCCGCGCGGCGTCGCCCACATGGCCGATCCGGCGAAGCTCTGGGCCGGCACGGTCGCGGTCTACGGCCGCGAGGAGGCCGAGGCCACCTACGGCGAGCCGGTTCCCGTCGACCCCGCGCGCATCGTCGCGCTGCCCGACGGCGCCGCGATCGGCTTCGCGGGGCGCACGCTCGAGGCGCTCGACGCCCCCGGCCATGCCCGTCACCATGTCGCGATCCGGGACGACGCGACCGGCCACGTCTTCACCGGCGACACCTTCGGCATCTCGTACCGCGAGCTCGACGTCGACGGCCGGGCCTTCGCCTTCCCGTCGTCGACCCCGGTCCAGTTCGACCCGGACGCGCTCCGCGCGACCCTTCATCGGATCCTCGCGCTGCGGCCGGACGCCGTCTACCTGACCCACTGGTCGAAGGTCGGCGACGTGCCCCGGCTGGGCGCGGGCCTGCTGCGGATGGTCGACCGCTACGAGGCGCTGGCGCTGGAGGCGCTCGCCGCCGAGGGCGCGGACCCGGCACGGCTGCTCCCGGCCCTCGAGCGCGGCATGGACGCGCTGCTGCTGGGCGAGGCGGCGGCCCATGGCAGTCGGCTCGCGCCCGACGCGCTCAGGCAGGTGATGGCGCTCGACATCCGGCTCAACGCGGCCGGGCTGCTGGCCTGGCTGCAGGCCCGCGCCGCCGGGCGATGAGGGCCGCCGCCCGGCACCCGGTCCGCCGCGATCCTGTAACGGCTCGGCTACGATGGATGAATCGCGCTCCGGATCCGTCTACAGTGCGGGCTGCCGATCCTCGGCGCCCCGCCGGGCTCTGCGCCCGGTCGTCACGGCACCGGAGATCACCGCCATGAGCATCCCGATGAGCACCGCAGCGAGCCTCACGACGAACACGGACCGCAGACGGGCCCCGCTGGCGTTCACGCCGGCGCGGGGCGCGCTGGGCGCATGCGGCACGACGAGCGCGATGACGGGCGGCGGCGCGGATGCCGTGGCCTCGGGCGACCGGACCGGCGACGGCTTCGACAATGTCTGGCGCCTCGCCAAGCCCTGAAGCGCTGATCGCGCACGTCCCCGGCCTGCGGCGCTATGCGCGGCTGCTGGTCGGCGACGTGCACCGGGCGGACGACCTGGTCCAGGACACGCTCGAGCGCGCCTGCGGTACGCTCGAGCGCTCGCCCGATGCCTCGGGGCTGCGGGTCTGGCTGCTGTCCGTGATGCACACGCGCTTCGTCGACCACGTGCGCACGCGCCGTGCGCTCGACCTCGCCGCGCCGCTCGACGACGCGCTCGAGGCCACGCTGGCGGCCCGGCCCGACGCGACGCGGGATGCACAGATCCGGATCGACCTCGCACGCGGACTGATGCGGCTGCCGCTGGCGCATCGCGAGGTGCTGCTCCTGGTCTGCGTGGCCGACTGCGCCTACGACGAGGCGGCCTCGATCCTCGGCCTGCCGGTCGGGACCGTGATGTCGCGGCTGTCGCGCGCCCGCGCGCAGCTTCGCATCGAGATGGATGAACCGCCGGGGGCTGCTCCCCGGCTGCGCCGAGTGAAATGACGCGATGACCGAGCCCTCCTCCGGATTCTCCGACGACGACCTGCACCGCTGGGTGGACGGCCGCCTCGACGCCGAGCGTGCCGAGGCCCTCGAAGCCGAGATGCGGGCGAACCCGGCGCTGGCCGAGCGGGTACAGGCGTGGCGTGCGCAGCGCGAGGCGCTGGACGATCTCGGACGCGAGTGGCTCGACGAGCCGGTGCCCGAATCGATGCGCGCCACGCTCGAACCGGCGACGCCGCGCACGCCGACCCTGGACGCGCCGGGGGCCGGCGGCACCGGTGCGCCGGCCCGGGGGCTCGATGCCGTGCGCTGGCCCGCTGCGAACGGCACCTGGCGCCTCGCCGCGGCCGTGGCGATCGTGCTCGCCGCGGCGCTCGGCTTCCAGGCGGGCCGCAGCACCGCGCCGGCAACGGTGCCGGCGACGGCACAGGCCGACACCGACGGCCGCGCCGGCGTGGGCAGCGGCGGCACCGGCACGCCCACGCCCGGGAGCGTGCCGGGCGTCGCCACCGATACGTCGGCGCCGCCGGGCTTCGTGCGGGCGGCCGCGGTCGCGCACGGCGTCTACGTGCCCGAGGTGCGTCATCCGGTCGAGGTGTCCGCCGACCAGCGCGGTCATCTCGTCGCCTGGCTGTCGAAACGCCTCGGCGCGCAGCTCGCCGCGCCCGACCTGGTGTCCGAGGGCTTCGAGCTGGTCGGCGGCCGGCTGCTGCCCGGCGAGCGGGGCCCGAGCGCGCAGCTGATGTACCAGGACGCGCAGGGCCTGCGGATCACGCTGTACGTGTCGCGCGGCGAGGGCGAGACCACCGCCACCGCATTCCGCTTCGAGCGTGCCGGCGCCATCCAGTCGTTCTACTGGATCGACCGTGGCCTGGGCTACGTGCTGAGCGGCGAGCTGCCCCGGGACCGGCTCTCCAAGGTCGCGACCGCGGTCTATCGCGAGCTGGAGGCGACGCCGCGCTGAGCGGCCGGGCGGCTACGCGAGCGACGCGCCGAGCGTCTCGACGGTCAGCTCGGCGATCCTGCGCTCCTCGTCGGTCGGGATCCGCCAGGCGCTCGTGCGGCTGCCCGGCCGCGTGAGGCACGGGCCGCCCGCCGCGTTCGCCTCGGGATCGAGCTCGATGCCCAGCCAGGCGAGCCGCGCGCAGATCTCGGCACGGATCGGTGCGCTGTGCTCGCCGATGCCGGCGGTGAAGACCAGCGCGTCGAGCCCGCCGAGCGCCGAGGCGAGCGAGCCCGCCTCCCGTGCGATCCGGTAGGTGAAGCAGTCGATGGCCAGGCGCGCGGCCGGCGCATCGCTCGCGAGCAGCACGCGCATGTCGGCCGAGAGGCCCGACAGCCCGAGCAGCCCCGACTCGCGATACAGCAGCCGCTCGATCGCATCGAGCGACAGGCCGCGCTCGCGTGCGAGCCAGAGCACCACACCCGGGTCGAGGGTGCCGCAGCGCGTGCCCATGATGCAGCCGTCGAGCGCGGTGAAGCCCATGGTGCTCGCGACGCTGCGCCCGCCCTTCAGCGCGCACATCGACACGCCCGCGCCGAGGTGCGCGACGATCGTGCGCCCCGCGGCCGCCGCCGGCGACACCGCCGGCAGCCGGCGCGAGATCGAGTCGTAGGACAGGCCGTGGAAGCCGTAGCGGCGCACGCCCGCGTCGCGATACGTCAGCGGCAGCGCGAAGGTCTCGGCCTCGGCGGGCTGCGTGCGATGGAACGCGGTGTCGAAGCAGGCGACCTGCGCCACGTCCGGCCAGACGGCGGCGAGCGCGCGGATCGGCGCGAGGTTGTGCGGCTGGTGCAGCGGCGCGAGCGGCACCAGGGTGTCGAGGTCGGCGAGCAGCGCCTCGTCGACGCGGACCGGCTCGGCATGGCGCGGACCGCCGTGCACCACGCGGTGACCGACCGCGGCGATGCGTCGGCCAGCGAGCCGCGCACCCAGCCAGCGCACCAGCAGCGCGAGCGCGGACTGCGCGTCGGGCGTCGCGTCGGCGCCCTCGAGCGCGCGGTCCTCGAGCCGCGTACCGTCCGGCCCGGTGACGCGCAGGCGGGCGTGCGTGCCGATCGCGTCGATCTGTCCGGACAGCCCGCCCTCGAGCCGCTGCCCGTCGAGCTCGAACGTGCGGAACTTCAGGCTCGAGGAGCCGGCGTTCAGCACCAGCAGCACGGGCGGCACGGGCGGCACGCCGCTCATGCGATCGCTCGTGCGGCGGCCGTGCGGCGCGCCTGGGCGAGCAGCACGGCGACCGCACACGAGGCGAGCCGCGCGCGGACCGTGTCGGCGCGGCTGGTCAGCACGATCGGCACCCGCGCGCCGACCACGACGCCCGCCGCATCGGCCCCGGCCATGAAGCTCAGCTGCTTGGCGAGGATGTTGCCGGCCTCGAGGTCGGGCATCAGCAGGATGTCCGGATCGCCGGCCACCTCCGAGCGGATGCCCTTGACGCGTGCGGCCTCGACGCTGATCGCGTTGTCCATCGCGAGCGGGCCGTCGAGCACGCCGCCGGTGATCTGGTCGCGATCGGCCATCTTGCACAGCGCGGCCGCATCGAGGGTCGAGGGCATCCTGGGGTTGACCGTCTCGACCGCCGCCAGGATGGCCACCTTCGGGCGCGCCAGGCCGATCGCATGCGCCAGGTCGATCGCGTTCTGGCAGATGTCGCGCTTGGTCTCGAGGTCCGGCACGATGTTGATGGCGCCGTCGGTGATCATCAGCAGCTTCGGATGGGCCGGCACGTCCATCAGGAACACATGCGACAGGCGGCGTTCCGTGCGCAGGCCGAGCTCGCGGTCGACGACCGCGGCGAGCAGCTCGTCGGTGTGAAGGCTGCCCTTCATCAGCAGCTCGGCCTCGCCGGCGCGCACCAGCGCGACCGCCGCCGCGGCCGCCGCATGGCTGTGCGGCACGTCGACGACGCGGTAGGCCGTCAGGTCGATGCCGAGGCTGGCGGCGAGCACGCGCAGCCGGCCCGCGGGCCCGACCAGGATCGGCACGATCAGGCCGTCGAGGGCGGCCTCGTGTGCGGCCTGCAGAGACGCCTCGCTGCACGGATGCACCACCGCCGCGGGCCGCGGCGGCAGCCGGCGCGCCGCCGCCATCAGCGGGGCGAACAGGTCGCGGTCCGGCGGCGGGCCGGCTGGTGCGGCCGCGGCCGAGGGCGGCGTCGATGGAGCGGAGATGGTCGGAGGGGTCGGAGGGGTCGGCATGGCGCGCTGCGGTCGAACGGCGGGAACGTGACCCCGCCGCGGTCGGCGGGAGGAGACCCGCCGCGGTCGGCGCGAGTGTACGGGGTTACCACGATATACCGGCTTGACGCCGATCAAGGGCGGCGCCCCGCCACCGCCCCGCCGCGGGCGGACACGGGCACGGCGGGCGCTAGAATCCGCCGCAGGAGACACGGGCCCTTCCATCCGCCCGTCCGGACATGAAAGCCGCCTACATCTCGCACATCAGCTCGACCCGCCACGACATGGGCGAGGGCCACCCGGAGTGCCCGGACCGCGTGACGGTGATCGCGGACCGGCTGCTGATGCGGGGCGTGCTCGACTTCATGGAGAGCTTCGACGCGCCTGCGGCGACGCGCGAGCAGCTCGGGCGTGCGCACGATGCGCTGTACGTCGCCGAGATCCTGTCGAAGTCCCCGGCCGAGGGCTACGTGCAGGTCGACCCCGACACCGCGATGAACCCGCACACTGCCACCGCCGCGCTGCATGCGGCCGGCGCCGCGGTGCTCGCCACCGAGCTGGTCGGCCGCGGCGGCTACCGGCGCGCGTTCTGCAACGTGCGCCCGCCCGGCCACCACGCCGAGCGCGGCGCGGCGATGGGCTTCTGCTTCTTCAACAACGTCGCGGTCGGCATCCGGCACGCCCTGGACGTGCTCGGGCTCGAGCGGATCGCGCTGATCGACTTCGACGTGCACCACGGCAACGGCAGCGAGGACATCTTCGCCGGCGACGAGCGGGTGCTGATGGTGTCGACCTTCCAGTCGCGCCTCTATCCGTTCAACGGCGAGGAGGCGCGCGGCCCGAACATGTGCAACGTGCCGCTGGCGCCCTATTCCGACGGCGTCGCGATGCGCGACGCGGTGGTCTCGCGCTGGCTGCCGGCGCTGCGCGCGTTCCACCCGCAGATGCTCTTCGTGTCGGCCGGCTTCGATGCGCACCGCGACGACGAGATGAGCCACCTCGGCTGGACCGACGCCGACTACGCCTGGGTCACCCAGCAGCTGGTCGCGGTCGCCGACGACTGCTGCGACGGACGGATCGTCTCGGTGCTCGAGGGCGGCTACGCGCTGCCCGCGCTCGCGCGCAGCGTCGAGCAGCACGTGCGCACGCTGATCGACCTGCAGTAGCTGCGGTAGAGTCTCCCCCCGCGGCCGGCCGGCCGCGACCGATCGGCCCGGTGCGGCTGCTGGGAAGGGGACAACGCATGAAGATCGCCATGATCGGCCTCGGCGCGATGGGCGCCGCGGCCGCACGCAACCTCGTGAATCGCGGCTTCGACGTGACGGGCTTCGACCCGCGCGAGGCCGCACGCGCCGAGCTGGTGGCCGCGGGCGGCCGCGCGGCGGCCACCGCACGCGAGGCGGCGACGGGCGCCGACGCGGTCGTCACCTTCGTCGTCAACGCCGCGCAGGTCGAGGCCGCGGTGCTCGGCGCCGACGGCGCCGCCCACGGCATGGCCCCCGGCACGCCGCTCGTGCAGTGCGCCACCGTGTCGGCCGCCTTCATCGCCGCCTTCGGCCTGCGGATGGCCGAGCGCGGGCTGTCGGTGGTCGATGCGCCGGTGTCCGGCGGCGTGCTGCGCTCGGGCGACGGCACGCTGTCGATCATGATGTCCGGCCCGCGCGAGGCGGTCGCCCACGTCAAGCCCATGCTCGACGCGATGGGCCGCTTCGTCTACGACTTCGGCGACGCGCTCGGCGCGGGCTCCACCGTCAAGACGATCAACCAGCTGCTGTGCGGCGTGCACCTGGCGGTGCTCGGCGAGGCGCTCGCACTCGGCCGCCGTGCGCACCTCGATCCGGAGAAGCTGCTCGAGGTCTACGGCAACAGCGCGGCGATGAGCTGGATGATGAACGACCGCGGCCCGCGCGCACTCGAGGAGACGCCGCCGACCAAGAGCGCGGTCGACATCTTCGTGAAGGACCTGGGCCTGGTGCTGGACACGGGCAAGGACCTGAAGTTCCCGCTGCCGATGGCCGCGGCCGCGATGCAGCAGTTCCTGTCGCTGTCGGGCCGGGGCCAGGGCGGCCTGGACGACTCGCAGCTCTGGCGCGCCTACCCTCCGCCTCCCGAGGCAGGCTGAGCCGCCACCCTCACTTCGCGCGGCGGCGGGCCCGCTTGGTCGGCGCGGCGAGCGCGGCGAGCGTCGCCACCGGGGCGAGCAGCGGCGCCATCGCGCGCGCCTGGAGCCGGCGCATGTTGGCATCGGCCCGTCGCGTGAAGGGCGCGACGATCGGATCGGTCGCCGCGGCCACGGCCCGGTGCATGTCCGGGCCCGCCATCGGGCCCCAGACCGCCCAGGGCGTGAACCACATCCGCATCGCCAGCGACACCGCCTCGGCCTGCGACTCGCGGACGGCATCGACCTTCTCGCCCACCATGCGCTGCGCCTCGCGGCGCTGCCAGTCGCTGCTCTGACCGCCCGCGGGCATCATCATCCACGTGCGCATCGCGATCACGTTGGCGCTCGACATCATCAGCGGCAGGGCCCAGGGATTCAGCATGGCGCCTCCGGCGCATCGCCGTCGGACACCGGTCCGACGCACGTCCGATGCATCGTACCCCGCGCGAGCGGCCACGCCGGGTCGTCGTCGCCGAGCAGCCGCGTCCACGCGTCCCCCGGCGGCGCCTCGACGCACAGCGCACGGCCGTCGTCCGGATGCGGCAGCTCGATCCGCGCTGCGTGCAGCCACAGCCGCGCCCCACCCAGCCAGGCCGCGACCGCGCGGTTGTGCGGGCCCTTGCCATGGGTGGCGTCGCCGATCAGCGGATGCCCGAGGTGCTTGAAGTGCCGACGGATCTGGTGGCGTCGCCCGGTCTCCGGCCAGGCCTCGACGAGCGCGTAGCGTGCGCTCGGGAAACGGCCATCGACCGCGAACGGCCAGTCGAAGCGCCGCAGCACCGCGAAGCGGGTGACCGCCTCGCGCATCGGCTGTCCGGCCGACGGTCGCTCCGGATCACGGGCCAGCGGATGGTCGATGCGGCCCGTGTCGGCGGGCCAGCCGCGGACCAGCGCGAGGTAGCGCTTGGCGACGCCGCCCGCCTCGAAGGCGGCGCCGAGCGTGCGGGCGGCCTCGGCATCGAGCGCCAGCACCAGCGCGCCCGAGGTGCCCTTGTCGAGGCGGTGCACCGGCCACGGTCGGCGGCCGGTCTCGCGCTCGAGCCGGTCGACGACCGAGTCGTGCTCGTGCGCGTCGAGCACGGTGCGGTGCACGAGCAGGCCGGGGGGCTTGTCGACGACGAGGATCCTCGCGTCCTCGTGCAGTCGAGGCAGCGGTGCGGGATCGGGGGACGGCGCGGACAGGGACGGCGCAGGAACTGGAGCGGGTGACGAGGATCGAACTCGTGTCTGAGGCTTGGGAAGCCGCCGTTCTACCATTGAACTACACCCGCGGCAGGCGCGCATTCTAGCAAAGCCGGACGCCCTGCGGGCCGCGCCCGGATTCCGCCGGGCCCCGATCAGGGCCGCATCAGCTGCAGGAACTCCCGGCGCAGCGACGAGTTCTCGAGGAACGCGCCCCGCATCACGCTGTTGGTCATGTGCGGCTCGGCGTCCTTCACGCCGCGCCACTGCATGCAGAAGTGGTCGGCCTCGAGCACCAGCGCCAGCCCCGCCGGCTGCAGCCGCGCCTCGAGCAGGTCGGCGAGCTGGATCACCGCCTCCTCCTGGATCTGCGGGCGGCTCATCATCCAGTCGGCGATCCGCGCGTACTTGGACAGGCCGATCAGCCGCGAGCCGGCGGTCGGCAGCACGCCGATCCACAGCTTGCCCAGGATGGGCACGAGGTGGTGCGAGCAGGCGCTGCGGACCGTCATCGGGCCGATGATCATCAGCTCGTTCAGACGCTCGGCGTTCGGGAACTCGGTGACGCGGGGCATCGGCACGTAGCGCCCCTTGAACACCTCGTCGAGGTACATCCGCGCCACGCGCCGCGCCGTGCCTTCGCTGTTGTGGTCGTTCTCGGTGTCGATGACCAGGCTCTGCAGCATCGCCTCGATGTGACCGGCGACCTCCTCCTCCAGCGCGGCCAGCTCCTCGGCGCCGTCGATGAACTCGGCGATGTTGTCGTTCGCGTGGAAGCGGCGCCCGGCGCGCTGCACCCGCTCCCGGATGCGCTGCGAGACCGTCGCGGCCTTCGGCAGGTAGGTGCCTTCGGGCACGGGCTCGTCCATCGTCGTCTCCTGGATCACGGCCGGCGGGCTGGCCGCGGCGCGCTGTGGTGTCGGGCGCACTCGCGCGGCCGCCGAGAACGATTCTATCCTGCCGTCGACGGGGTCCGACCGATGGGCGCGCCAGCGCCGCGGTCGCGCCCCCGATCAGCTCGCACAGGCGCTTTCCCTCAGGGCGCCTTGCCCGGCCACAGCGACTTCAGTCGGCCGAACGCGGGTCCGATGATCTTGCTGGCGAGGGGTGCGACCAGCGCGCCCACGGCCAGGCCGAGCACCGCATCGATGGCGGCCCGCACCACCCAGGCGACCAGACCCGGAGCCAGCGGCGTGGCTGCACGGGCCGCGTCGGTGACGCCCTGGACCCACAGCTCCGGCGCCCCGAGGCCCAGTTCATGCGCGCCATGGATGACGATGTGGCCGCCCACCCAGAGCATCGCCACCATGCCCACGGTGCTGAGCACCTTCAGGAACACCGGCATCCCCAGCACGATGCCGCGGCCCACGGCCCGCACGGCCCCATTGCCCGTGCGGGCCAGCAAGGCGCCGAAATCGTCCGCCTTCACGATGAGTGCCACCGCGCCGTACACCCCGACCGTCATGCCCAGGCCCACCAGCCCCAGCACCACCGCCTGCACCCACACGGCCAGGCCGGTGAGCGTGGCCAAGGTGATGGCCATGATCTCGGCCGACAGGATGAAGTCGGTGCGGATGGCGCTGCCGACGCGTTCGTTCTCCAGGTCCTGAGGCGCCTTGACTTCGTCGCTGTCGGACATGCCATCGCCATCGGCATCCGCCGCAGCGCCCTGCCCGCCCTGGCCGAACAGGTCGGCCACCTTGTGCCAGCCCTCGAGGCACAGGAACGCCCCGCCCAGCATCAGCAGCGGCGTGATCGCCCAGGGCGCAAAGAAGCCCAGCAGCAACGCGCCCGGCAGCAGGAAGAGCAGCTTGTTCTTCAGCGACCCGGCCGCGATCTTGCCGATGATGGGCAGTTCGCGGTCGGCCGCAAACCCCACCACATAACGCGGCGTGACCGCTGCGTCGTCGATGACGATGCCAGCGGCTTTCGACGCCGCCTTCGAACCCGCCTTGGCCGCTTGTGCAGCGGCGTCGTCCAGCGAGGCCGCTGCCAGTTTGGCAAGGGCGGCCACATCGTCCAACAGTGCGATCAGACCCGAGCTCACGGTGGCGCTCCTGCAGTCGAGATGCCGCCATCATCGCCCATGGAGACGCCTGGCCGGAACGGGCGGTGCTGGCGATTCCATCATGATCTGTCTTGGTCCGGACCTTCGCGGGCCGCACGTCGAGTGACCCAGCGGCGCAAGGCCGCGAAGCGGTGGAAGGCTCGGCGCACATGTCGGGCACCCGGCCAAGCGGCTGACTCGAGGCCGGGCCACCGCCTGGGCATGTAGCGCACCGCCAGTGCCACCAGCCCATAGAGCAGCAGCTTGCCCGCCAGCACGAGACATGTGATGTCGATGGGCGCAAAACCGGCCAGCGCAGCGACCGCAACGGCGGTTCGCGGGCTATCGGGGAAGACCGCAGCCAATGCCAGAGCGGGAGCACCCCATGACTGGATGATCGACACGGCTTGAGCCCAGCCTGCGCCTTGGCGCTCGCCTTCAAGCCAGCCCGGCCAGGCAGTGGCCTGGGCAATGCCGGTCACCAATGCAGCGAGCAGGCCAGCGCTGACGGCCGCAGAAACGGAGAAAACCAGGGCAATGAGAATCTCCCTGCGCGGCTGAAGGACCATCAAGGCAAGCGCCATGAATTCAGCCGGCATCATCGGAAAGATGCTGTCCATGACACACAGCGCAGACAAGGACCAGATTGCGTAGGGTCGCTGGCCGTGTCTCAACAACCAGGCAGAACACCAGGCGGCAAGACGCCGCAGCCATCCCTGTCGAGAAGTGAGCGCAGGACTCACGTCAACGCCCGATCATGATTCGGTCGCCCAGCATGATCGCCACCCGGTGGTGTGTTGCCGAGAATCGGAAGGCTTGCCTCCTGAAGCGCCTGCCTGTCTGCCACGGGACATCGATGACAACCCCCTTCTCGTCCGCGGGTCTGCGCTCGCCACGACAGCCAAGCTGGGCCATAGTGTCGTCCGATCTGGCCGATCCGAGCCGGAGACCGGCGCACCTGCGGGGCTGCCGACAGTGGAGACCCCGATCCATGCGCGCCGATGCCGCGCTGCCCGACGCGCACACGCAGACCGGGCGCGCCTGTCCGAAAACCCTGCGCCGCGCCGCCGTCCAGCGGTACGCACTCGCCTGCAACGCCACGGGGCTCGCGCAGGTCGCGACGACGCTCGTGCCGCTGGCGCTCGCCTGGATCGTCGTCGCCAGCGCGGGCGGGAATCCCTGGGTCGCGCTCCTCGCGACCGTGGCGATCGCCCTGCTGATGCTGCGCGTCTTCGTCCTGATGCACGACTGCGGGCACCGCAGCCTGTTCGCGAGCACGGCGCTCAACAGCGGGGTCGGCTTCGCGCTGGGCGTCATCGCCGGCATGCCCCAGTACGTCTGGTCGCGGCACCACGCCCACCACCACGCGACCAACGGCGACTGGTCGCGCTACGGCGGTCCCCTGGGGGTCACCACCATCGACGCTTACTTCGCGCTCAGCGAGCACGGGCGTCGCCGCTACCGGCTCGCCCGGCACATCGCGAACGCGCCGCTCGCGGGGCTGATGTACCTGGCGGTCAATCCGCGCGTGACCTGGCTGAAGGGCACCGCGCGGCTGGTCGCGCACCTGGTGCGCGGCCGGATCGCCGAGCCCGGGGTACCGCTCGCGACGCTGCGCGCGCGCTTCCGGACGACCGCCTGGAGCTCGCCGAAGGAGTTCCGGCACATGACGTGGAACAACGTCGCGGTGCTCTCGACCTGGGCGGCGATGTCCTGGGCGATCGGGCCGGCCACCTTCCTGGGCATCCACCTCGCCGCGACTGCGCTTGCCGGCGGCGCCGCGATCGTGCTGTTCACCGTTCAGCACAATTTCGAGTACTCGTACGCGAGCGAGACCGCCGACTGGGATCCGGACGACGCGGTCGTGCACGGCACCAGCATGCTGGTGCTGCCCGAGTGGCTGAACTGGGTCACCGCCGACATCGCGTACCACCACGTGCACCACCTGTCGGCCGCCATCCCCAACCACCGCCTCGCGCGCTGCCACTCGGAGTGCGCCGAGCACTTCACCGAGGTGCGCCGGCTGACGCTCCGCGAGGTGCCGGCGGCGCTGCGCTGCATCCTCTGGGACGTGCGCACTCGGCGGATCGTGTCGGTCGAGGAGGCGACCGCGGGCCGCGGACACGGGGCCTGAGGAGGCCCGCCGCCGCTCGCAGCCCGGTTGCGCTCACACCCGGGTGCATCCGACAGGGCGACTTGGCGTCGTGTGGATCCGCGGGAGTTGGCGTCCGACGACCTCGCCGCCCCGCGCTCGTCGATCAGCCCCCGGGGCCGTCGGTCATGATGTAGCGCGTCAGATCGCCCACGTTGAGCTCCAGATCCCGGATGACGTCCTTCACGACGTCGCCGATCGAGATCACGCCCACGACCTTGCCGGCGTCGAGCACGGGCAGGTGCCGGAAGCCTCGCGAGGCCATCATGGTCATGCACCCCTCCAGCGGGTCGGCCGGCTTGACCGTGACCGGGTCGCGCGTCATCACCTGGCTCACCGGCGTCTGCGTCGCGTCGAGTCCCGGCAGCAGCACCCTGATGGCGCAGTCGCCCTGGGTCACGATGCCCGCCAACACGTCGTCGTCGATGACCAGCACCGAACGGACGCGGTTGTCACGCATCTTGAGCAGGGCCTCGACGACCATGTCACTGGAGCGGACGTGGATCAGCGTGCCGCCCTTCTGAGCCAGCGCACTCTTGACCGTATTCATCGATCTCCTCCTTCCGACGGCACGTCGGAACCCGAAGTGTGCCCGAATCGGCGCCGGCCCTGTCGCAGCCGACCGGTCGGGCCCCCAACGCTTCAGATCGATCGGGTCCCGCCTCGGACCGCAGATCGTCGCGCTCGGCCTGCTGATCGCGTTTCCGCAGGTCGCCCTCTGGCCGCCCTCGACGATGGGCAGGTAAACTGGAACAGGAGACGGAACATGCCCAAGATGCTCTCCCGGACGCAGATGGATCAGTTCGAGCGCGACGGCTTCGTGCCGCGCGTGCGCGTGATGAGCGAGGCGCAGGCGCTCGAGATCCGTGACAGGATCGAGCGCTTCGAGCGCGAGCAGGGCGCCGTCCTGCGCGGCGACCAGCGCCACAAGTCGCATCTGCTGTTCAAGTTCCTGTCCGACGTGGTGCACCTCCAGCCCATCGTCGATGCGATCGAGGACCTGTACGGCCCCGATCTGCTCTGCTGGAACACGAACTTCTTCATCAAGGAGGCGCGCACCCCGGCGTTCGTGTCGTGGCACCAGGACTCGACCTACTGGGGCTTGTCCTCGCCCGACGTCGTCACCGCCTGGGTGGCGTTCAGCGAGAGCAACGCGGCGAGCGGTGCGATGTCGGTGATCCCGGGTACACACCGGATGGATCAGGTGCCGCACCGCGATTCCTTCGACGACAACAACCTGCTGACCCGCGGGCAGGAGGTCGCTGTCGACATCGACGAGAGCACGGCCGTGAGGCTGGACCTGAGTCCGGGCGAGATGTCGCTGCACCACGTGCGCATCGTGCATGGCTCGCCGCCCAACGCGTCGGACAACCGGCGGATCGGTTTCGCCATCCGCTACATCCCCACCTCCGTGCGGCAGCTGCACGGCGAGGACAGTGCGACCCTGGTGCGCGGCGTCGACCGCTACAACAGCTTCGGGCACGAACCGCGGCCGGTCGAGGACATGCAGCCCGAGATGCTGCAGCTGCACCGCGACATCGCCGCGCGCAACGCGAAGATCCTCTACCGGGGCACGAAGATCCAGTCGTACGAGGACAGCGCGGCCAAGGGCGCGTATCGCTGACACGCGCCGCGCTACCGGGTGATCGCGCCCGACATCTGGCGGCTCGTGCACGAGCATCTCGGGATCGATCGCTTCTTCCTCGTCGGCCACGACTGGGGCGGCCCGACCGCCTTCGCGCTCGTCTGTGCCCACCCCGACGCCGTGCGCCGGCTTGCGACCTAAGCCAGCCTTGCGAGGGGGTCTGAAACGCCTGCCCTCACGCCGGCTCGGTCTACGATCGCGGGACGGTGATCCTCAACAGCCCGCTAAGGCTTGCGGCTCGCCAGCACCACGCTGCCGCTGCCCTCGACCGCCCGGTCGAAGACGATCCTCAGCTGCTGGTCGGTGCCGACGACGAAGTCGAGCGACGCGGCCGCGCCGCCCTGGGTCGGGAAGGTCTCGCTGGTCCACGCGCTGGCGCCGCGCGTGTAGAGACGCACGGTGCCCGCCGCATCGACGACGGCGAGTCGCCGCGCGCCGCCGGCCACCGAGATCGCGACGCGGGTGCCGAGGGCGTCGAGCGTCGCGACCGTCTCCGCGGTCCAGCCCGTGGTGCCCGGCGCGCCGGTCTCGTACCACTTGAGCGCGACCGTGGTCGCGGTGCTGGTCGCATCGCGCTGCCACCAGGCCGTGCGCGCGTTGCCGACGACGTCCAGCGCGATCGGAGCCCCGTCGCCCGCCGTCGGCGCGAGCGACTGCTCGGTCTCGCGCACCCATTCGCGCGTCTCGCGCCGCCACACGCTCACCGACTGGCCGAGCGCGTCGGTGGTGGCGAGCCGGCTCGTGCCGACGCTGTCCACCGCGAGCGAGCGCGGGCCGACCAGCCCCTGGATCGCGGTCGGATCGATCGTCCAGCCGCCGGTGGAATCGACACGCGTGGCCACCGCCAGCGACACCGTGCCCGAGACCGTGCGGCGGTAGGCGATGCGCGGCACGCCGGTCGGGGACAGCGCGATCGCCGGACCGTCGACGCGCCGCCCGCCGGGCAGGCCCTGCGGGTCGACGGTCGCACTCGTCCAGGCGTCGGCCTCGCGCTTCGCATGGCGCAGCCCGACGCGGCTGGTGTAGGCGATGTGGACGATCCCGTTGGTATCGACCGCGAGACTGCACTGCGACTGTCCGTCGGCATCGACGGCCTCGGGCGTGCGCCCCGGCCCGACCCGCAGGTAGGAGATGCCGGTGCCCGCCACGCCGGCCCAGCAGACGTGCAGCTCACCCGAGGCGTCCACCGCGATCGCCGGCCAGCGGCCGGCCGCCAGCGTCTCGAGGCGCCATTCCTTGCTCTCCGGTTCGGTGCCGAGGCAGGCCTCGTTGCTGCGCGCCTGCCAGCCGAAGCCGCTCAGGCCGTAGACCTTCCAGCAGTAGCGCTGCCCCGCTGCGAGCCCGGTGTCGGTCCAGGTGCGCTCGGAGATCGACGCGACGGCCTTGCCGTTGCGATCCACCCGATAGGAGAACTTGTCGTTCGGGGTGGTCCAGGACAGCTTGCCCTGCGTGCCCGATGCGGCGGCGCTGGCGGTCAGCACGATCGTCTGCGGCGCATCGTCGGGCGTGGCGTTCAGCGTCACCTCGGTGTTGCCGCAGCCGCCGGCGGCGAGCAGCGCGGCGAGCAGCGCGACACCGGCGACGTGGTGCGCCCGGACGGCGGCCCACGGCGAGGCCTCGGCCCGCTCGCCCCGTGCACCGTGCCCTTGCGCTTGCCCTTGCCCTGCAGCCGGCGTGCCGACCATCGTTCGCTCCCGCTCCGAACCGGCGGCATCTTCGCATGGCTTAGCCGGGCGGCGGGTAGAATCCGGGTGATGCAGGTGATCGTCAACGGCACGCCGCAGCCCTTCGCCGAGGGCACCACCGTCTCGATGCTGCTCGAGCAGATGGCGCTCGCCGGCAAACGGGTCGCGGTCGAGCGCAACGGCGAGATCGTGCCCCGCTCGCAGCACGCGCAGGCGCAGCTCGCCGACGGCGACCGCCTGGAGATCGTGGTCGCGGTGGGCGGCGGCTGAGGCGGCGCGACGATGCCGCCCTCCATGCACCGGATCCCGATGGCGTCCTTCCCGATCGCATCCCGCATCGCATCCCGCATCGCCCCCCGTCTCGCCCTGCTGGCCTTCCTGTCCTTCACGGCGCTGCTGTCGGCCTGCGCGGGCCTGCCGTTCGGGCAGCCGCTGAACGTCAACGTCGTCGGCCTCGAGCCGCTCGCCGGCCAGGGCATGGAAGGCCGCTTCCTGGTCAAGCTGCGGGTGCAGAACCCGAACGAGCAGGCGCTCGACTACGACGGCGTGTCGATCGAGCTCGACGTGCGCGGCAGCCGCCTGGCCACCGGCGTGAGCGACGCGCGCGGCAGCGTGCCGCGCTTCGGCGAGGCGGTGCTCGAGGTCCCGGTCTCGGTACCGGTCTCGGCGATGGTGCGCCAGGCGCTGGGCTTCGCCACCGGCGACCGCAGCCGCGTCGACTACCGCCTGCGCGGCCGGCTCGCCGGCCCCGGCTTCGGCGGCGTGTCCTTCTCCTCGAGCGGCGAGCTCACGCTGCCGGCAGGGCTGGGCGGCACGGCCCCGCAGTGAGCGGCGCGGCCGGCCGGCGGGCCGGGCGCGAAGGCTAGAATAGCCGCATGACGTCTACCCCCTTCCCCGCCGATCCGCTGGTCGTCGGCACGCGGACCTTCGCGTCGCGCCTGCTGCTCGGAACCGGCAAGTACAAGGACTTCGACGAGACCCGCCGCGCGGTCGACGAGAGTGGCGCGCAGATCGTCACGGTCGCCATCCGCCGCACGAACATCGGCCAGGACAAGGCCGCACCCAGCCTGCTCGACGCGCTGCCGCCCTCGCGCTACACGCTGCTGCCCAACACCGCCGGCTGCTACAGCGCCGACGACGCGATCCGCACGCTGCGCCTGGCGCGCGAGCTCCTCGACGGCCACACGCTGGTCAAGCTCGAGGTGCTCGGCGATCCGCAGAACCTCTATCCGAACATGCCCGAGACGGTGAAGGCCGCCGAGGTGCTGGTGAAGGAAGGCTTCGAGGTGATGGTCTACTGCAGCGACGACCCGATCCAGGCCCGCGTGCTCGAATCGATCGGCTGCGTCGCGGTGATGCCGCTCGCCTCGCTGATCGGCTCGGGCATGGGCATCCTGAACCCGTGGAACCTGCAGCTCATCCTGGAGAAGGCCACGGTGCCGGTCATCGTCGACGCGGGCGTGGGCACCGCGTCGGACGCCTCGATCGCGATGGAACTCGGCTGCGCCGGCGTGCTGATGAACACCGCGGTCGCCGCCGCCGGCGACCCGATCCGCATGGCGCGCGCGATGCGCCTCGCGGTCGAGGCCGGCCGCCATGCGTGGCTCGCCGGGCGCATGCCCAGGAAGCTGTACGGCGCGAGCCCGTCCTCGCCCACCGGCGGGATGATCGGCCCGGCCAAGGCCGGCTGACCGCCGCGTCCGCTCCGATGTCCTCGTTGCCCGAGAACGCGCCTCACGACGGCGCGCCAGACGCCGCCTCGCGCCGCACCGAGCACATCCGCAGCTTCGTGATGCGGCGCGGCGGTCACGTGTCCGACGCGCAGCGCGAGGCGCACGCCTCGCTGATGCCGCGCTACGCCGTGCCTGACGCTGCCGGCCCGATCGACTTCGCCGCCCTCTTCGGCCGGCAGGCGCCGGTGGTGCTGGAGATCGGCTTCGGCATGGGCCACACCACCGCCGAGATCGCCGCCGCGCGACCCGACACCGACTTCATCGGCATCGAGGTCTACACGCCGGGCGTCGGCAGCCTGCTGCGCACGATCGAGGCCCGCGGCCTGACCAACCTGCGGGTGATGCAGCACGACGCGGTCGAGGTGCTGCGCGACCGCATCGCGCCCGCCTCGCTCGCCGGCGTGCACGTGTACTTCCCGGACCCCTGGCCGAAGACCCGCCACCACAAGCGCCGGCTGATCCAGCCCGCCTTCGTGGCCGCGCTCGTCGGGCGCCTGGCGCCCGGCGGCTACCTGCACTGCGCGACCGACTGGGAACCCTACGCCGCGCAGATGCTCGAGGTGCTGTCGGCCGAGCCCGCGCTCGCCAACACCGCCGAAGGCTTCGCGCCGCGCCCCGATTGGCGCCCGCTCACCAAGTTCGAGCAGCGCGGCCTGCGCCTCGGCCACGGGGTGTGGGACCTGATGTTCAACCGGCGACACCACAACGACACCGAGGAGATCCACCCATGAGCACCTGGCTCGTCACCGGCGGCGCCACCGGCATCGGCCGCGCGACCGCACTGCGCCTCGCCGTCCCCGGCGCCTCGATCGCGATCGTCTACTCCAAGAGCGCGGACGCCGCGCGCGAGACCGTCGCCGCCTGCGAGGCGCGCGGTGCGCGCGCCGTCGCGATCGCCGCCGACGTGGCCTCCGACGACGACTGCCGCCGCGCGGCGGCCGCGGTCTCGGAGGCCTTCGGGCCCGGACTCGACGGGCTGGTCAACAACGCGGGCACCACGCGCTTCGCGCCGGCCGGCGACCTCGACGCCGTCACCGCCGACGACTTCCACGCGATCTACGCGGTCAACGTGATCGGCACCTGGCAGATGACCCGCGCCTGCGCGCCGATGCTGCGCGCGGGGCGGGGCGCGGTGGTCAACGTGTCCTCGTCGTCGGCGCTCGACGGCACCGGCTCCTCGCCCGCCTACAGCGCGAGCAAGGCCGCGCTCGACAACATCACGATGAACCTGGCGCGCGCGCTCGCCCCCGAGGTCCGCGTCAACGCCGTGCGTCCCGGCTTCGTGGAGACCGACTGGCACATCCGCGGCCTCGGCCAGGAGCGCTTCGACACGGTGAGGAAGACCGTCTCGCAGGTCACTGCGCTGCAGTCGACGCTGTCGGCCGACGACGTCGCCGAATCGATCGTCTGGATGCTGCAGCAGCCGAAGATGACCGGCCAGCACATCCTCATCGACGCGGGCCGTCAGCTCGCCGCCGGCGGCGTGCGGCTGATGGACAAGCGCTGAGGCGTTCGCGATGAAGCGCGCCAACGGCCTCGCCAGCCTCGGCGGGCTGGTCTACTCGACCGAGCACGGGCGCACCTGCCCGGACTGCCGGCAGGCGCTCGCCGACTGCCGCTGCAAGGCCGCCGCGAAGGCGGCGCCCGCAGGCGACGGCATCGCGCGCGTGACCCGCGAGACCGGCGGGCGCAACGGCAAGACGGTGACCGTGGTGCGCGGGCTGCCGCTCGACGCGGCGGCGCTCGCCGCCCTCGGGCGCACGCTCAAGGCCGCCTGCGGCAGCGGCGGCACCGCGAAGGACGGCGTGATCGAGATCCAGGGCGACCACCGCGACACCGTGGTCGCGAAGCTCGAGCAGGCGGGCTGGAAGGTCAAGCGCGCGGGCGGCTGAACCGCCCGCCCCCGCGGCCCGCGGCCCACGCCGCGGGCGGGCGCGATCGCTACATGTTCGCCGGCAGCCAGAGCACGATCTGCGGGAACGCGATCAGCAGCAGCGTGAAGACGATCATGATCGCCGCGTAGGGCAGCGCGCCGCGGATCACGTCCTCGAGCCCGCCCCGATCGGGGCGGATGCCCTGCACGACGAACAGGTTCATGCCCACCGGCGGCGTGATCAGCCCGAGCTCGCACATGATCACGATGAAGATGCCGAACCAGATCGGGTCGACACCGAGCGAGGTCGCGACCGGGAACGACAGCGGGATGGTGGCGACCATCATCGACAGCGTGTCCATGAACATGCCGAGCACCAGGTAGAAGCCGATGAAGGCCACCAGCATCTGCCACTGCGACAGGCCGAAGCTGGTCACCCATTTCGTGAGCGCCTCGCCCACGCCGGTGAGCGACAGCGCGAGGTTCAGCACGAAGGCGGCCAGCACCACCAGCAGGATCATCCCGGTGGTCCGGGCGCTCGACAGGAAGCAGCCGGAGAGCAGCTCGCGCGAGAGCTTGCCCGAGCCGGCGATCAGCACCAGGGCCGCGACCACGCCGATCGCGGCCGACTCGGTCGCGGTGGCGATGCCCGCATACAGCGTGCCCATCACCGTGCCGAAGATGAACAGCGGCGCGGCCACGTCGCGCAGCGCCGCGATCTTGACCGAGAGCGGCACCTGCTCGTGGCGGTTCTCCTCCTTGGTGATCACCGCCTTGACGTAGATGTACAGCATGAACGAGCCGGCCATCAGCAGCCCCGGGATGATGCCCGCGATGAACAGCTTGCCGACCGAGGTGTTGGTCATCGAGCCGTAGATGATCATGTTCACCGACGGCGGGATCAGGATGCCGAGCGTGCCGCCGGCCGCGAGCGACCCCAGCGCGTCCGGCATGTTGTAGCCGTGACGGCGCAGCGAGGGCAGCGCGACCGTGCCGATGGTGGCCGCAGTGGCCACCGACGAGCCCGAGGTCGCCGCGAACAGCGCGCAGCAGCCGATGTTGGTGTGCAGCAGCCCGCCGGGCAGGCGCCCGAACCACGCGGCGAACGCACGGTACATGCCGTCGGCCATGCCGCTCCTCAGCAGCAGCTCGCCGAGCAGCACGAAGAGCGGGATCGCGGTGAGCCCGTTCTCCGACAGCGTGCCCCAGGCGATCGATGCGGTGGAGACGAAGAACGCGTCGCCGAAGGCGAGCATGCCGCCCACCAGGCCCACGCCCAGCATCACCGAGGCGATCGGCAGACCGAGCAGCATCAGCCCCACCATCACCAGGAACCCGACGACCCCCGCCATCTCGGCGCTCACGAGCGGCCTCCTTCGGTCGGCATGCCGGCGGCGGCCGCGGCGCCGCGCGCCTCGATGTCGGCAAGCTCCTCCTGGAGCTCCTCCTTGGTGCCGCGCGGCCCGTACTCCCGGTCCACGCGGTCGACCTGCCCGCCGAACGCGAAGCCCAGCAGCCGTGCCAGCGAGCCGAGCGCCACCAGCGCGAAGATCGACAGCACGACGAACCACACCCCCTGCGGCCAGCGCAGCGGCGTCGCCCACGGCGTCTGCGCGGTGCTGTTCATGTCGATCGAATCGGACAGCGCGAACCAGGCGAGCACCGGCAGCGCGAGCGCGCAGGCGGCGAGCGAGGCCACCGACACCACGTTCAGCACCAGCCTGAGCGCCCGCGGCAGCCGCTCGTGGACGAGGTCGATGCGGATGTGCGAGCGGCCGACGAGGGCCAGCGAGAACGCCAGCCCCGCGCCGACCGCCAGCGCGTAGCCGCCGAGCTCGTCCACGCCCTGCAGCGACACGTTGAGCACCTTGCGCATCGTGACCTCGAGGGCCACCGCGAAGGACAGGATCACGAAGACGGCCCCGAAGAGCCAGGCGCCGAATGTCTCGAGCCGCTTCATGACGGAAAACCTGCCGATGCGCGCGGGCCGCTCACGAACGCTCGCTCACTTCAGCCCGACCACGGGTCCGACCACGCGCTTCCAGGTGTCGGTGCAGCCCGGGTTGCTCTTCTCGCAGAGCTCGCTCCAGGCCGGCAGCGCGATGTCCTTGAGCGCCGACTTCATCAGCTCGAGGTCCTTGGCCGTGGGCTTGACCGTCTTGAGCGCGTACTTCTTGCCGGTGGTGCACGGGTCCTGGCCGGCGTTGCAGCGCATGCCGTCGGCCCACAGCTCCTCGGAGTACTTCCAGATGTCGTCGGTCAGCTTCTCCATGGCGACCCGCAGCTTGCCCTGCTGGTCCGGCGGCAGCTTTTTCCAGGCGGTCATGTTGATGCCGTAGCCCTGCACCGCGACCTGCAGGCCGAGCGGGTAGACATGCGTGGCGCTCTCGGGCCAGCCGGCCGAATTCGCCGAGCTCGGGCCGGTGACGGCGCAGTCGATCGTGCCGAGCTTCAGGCCCTGCGAGACCTCGCCGAAGGCCATGGTCACCGGCGTGGCGCCGATCTTCTCCATGAACTTGGCCATCACGCCGTCGAGGATCCGGACCTTCTCGCCCTTGAGGTCCTCGAGCGAGGCGATCGCCGGCTTGCAGAAGATGATCTGCGGGCCGAAGGGCCAGACGCCGAGCAGCTTGGTGTTGAAGCGGTCCTGCAGGCGCAGGTCGACCGCGTCCTTGTACGCGTCGACGACCTTGCGCGCGACCTTGTAGTCGGTGTTCAGGCCGACCAGGTCCAGGCCGAGGATGGTCGGCTCGTCGCGCGAGACCTGCCCGAGGCGCAGGCCGACGATGTCGAAGAGGCCCGACTTCATCACGCGCAGCTGCTCGAACTCCTTGACGCCGGTGCTGTCCAGCGGCTTGTAGTCCATGTCGATCGGGATGCCGGTCACCTTCGCGAAGTTCTCGAAGAACGGCTGCTCCTTGTCCTTCTGGATCTTGCCGGTGGCGAGGGGCATGCCCATCACGCGCAGCTTCGTGTTGTCCTGCGCGAGCGCGGGAGCGCAGAATGTGGCGGTGGCGACGGCCGCCATGGCCGTCCAAGCTGCTGCAGTCCGTCCGATCCGATTCATCCGATGTGCTCCATGTGTGTGCGTGATTGCCGTGCGTGGTGCATTGAACCGGCCACGGCAACGCCTGTCCGACCCGTGCAATGGTCGTGCCACGGCGCGCTTCAGTCAACAATCGATGCCTGTCCTGTAGACAAACCATGAATGCACCGCCTGACCGTCCGCTCGCGGCCGAGCTGTCCGCGGGCCTGTCGGCCCTGGAACGCACCGATGCCCGCGCCCTGCGGCTGGCGATCCGTGCCGGCCGCCATCACGCCCACACGGTGGGCCTCGCACCCGGCCGCGTGCAGGGCAACCTGGTGGTGCTGCCGCAGTCGCTGGCCGGCGACTTCATGCGCTTCTGCCAGCGCAACCCCAAGCCCTGCCCGCTGCTGGCGGTCACCGAGCCCGGCGACCCCGTCGCACGCGAGCTCGGCGAGGACGTCGACCTGCGCACCGACGTGCCACGCTACCGCGTGTGGCGCGAGGGCGTGCTCGAGGGGGAGGTCGACGACCTGCGCACGCTGTGGCGCGACGACTGGGTCGGCTTCGTGCTCGGCTGCTCGTTCTCGTTCGAGCAGGCGCTGCTCGACGACGGCATCCCGCTGCGCCATGTCGCCGAGGGCCGCAACGTCGCGATGTACCGTACCTCGATCCCGACCGCGCCCGCCGGCCGCTTCGCAGGGCCGCTGGTGGTGTCGATGCGGCCGATGACGCCTGCGCATGCGATCCGCGCGGTGCAGGTCACGTCGCGATTCCCGTCGGTGCACGGCGCGCCGGTGCACTTCGGCGACCCCGCGGCCATCGGCATCGCCGACCTCTCGCGGCCCGACTACGGCGACGCGGTCGACATCCTGCCCGGCGAGGTGCCGGTCTTCTGGGCCTGCGGGGTGACGCCGCAGGCTGCGCTCATCGCGGCCCGCCCCGAGGTCTGCGTGACCCACGCGCCCGGCTGCATGCTGGTCACCGACCGGCTCAACACCGAGCTCGCCGCGTTCTGACACGCGGGCTCGACACCGGGCCCGCGCACCCCGATCCTCGCCACCGACTCCACACACGAGCCGCGACCATGCTCCGATTCACGCTGCACGACACCGACGGCCCGAAGCAGGCCGCCTTCGAACCCACCGCCATGGTCATCGCCGGCTGGGCCGGTCGCGACCGCGCCGCGGTCGACCACCACATCGAGGAGCTGGCCGCGATCGGCGTGCCGCGGCCCTCGACGGTGCCGCTGTTCTACCGCGTCGCCGCGGCCACGCTCACCCAGTCCGACACCATCGAGTGCGTCGGTGCGGGCAGCTCGGGCGAGGTCGAGCCGGTGCTGCTGTCGCACGCGGGCCGCCTGTGGCTCACCGTCGGCTCCGACCACACCGATCGCGACGCGGAGACCTACTCGGTGGCACTGTCCAAGCAGATGTGCGCCAAGCCGCTCGCGCGCGAGGCCTGGGCGCTGGACACCGTGCTCGCCCGCCTCGACACGCTGCGCCTGCAGTCGTGGATCGAGGAGGACGGCCGCGAGATCGCCTACCAGGAAGGCACGCTCGCCTCGCTGGTGCCGGCCCCCGACCTGCTCGCGCGTTTCCTCGACGGCAAGCCCGCCCCCGAGGGGCTCGTGATCTCCTGCGGCACGCTCGGCGCGATCGGCGGCGTGCGGGCTTCCACCGCGTTCCGCATGCGGCTCGAGGACCCGGCGACCGGGCGCGCGATCACGCACGCGTATCGGACGACGGTGCTGCCGAAGGTCGCCTGAGGGCCGCGCGCGCCCCCGGCCGACCCCATGCCCGAACTCCTCGTCCTCGCCATCGGGGCCG
>JAIYAG010000647.1 GCA_027489195.1 Burkholderiales bacterium
CGGAGCGCACGCGGCCGTCGGTCTCGAGCAGCATCACGCCGAAGTCGAGCGCGTCGACGAGCTGGTGCAGCAGCGCCGGCGGGATCCCGGCGTCGAGCCCGGCCTGGGTGTCGGGCCGGGGGGCGGGGAGCGGATCGGGAAGCGGTTTGGGAAGCGGGTCGGGGCGGGTCGAACGGTCCATCGTGGCCTCCGCAGGCAGGTGTGTCGCACTGCAAAACAGGCTACGGATCGACCCTGACGGCAGGCGGGACCTATTGCCGCCGTTCTTGTGCGGTATTCACCTTCCGGGGTCGGAGGGTCGGGGGACGTTCCAGCTGGAACGCTCAGGCGACTCGCCCCGAGAGCCCCGCCGCCATCAGCACCACCCAGCCGGCCACGTACGCGACGATGCCCGCGACGAGCCAGACGCGTGCACCGCGCGGCGCGATCGAGGCGAGCGCCGCACCCGCCAGCGGCAGCGCCTGGTGCGCGTGCAGCCCGACGAAGTGCGCGGGCCGCAGGTCGCCCGTGAGGTGCCAGCCGGTCAGCGGCATCCCGCCGCCCGAGGGCGGCTGCATGCCACCGAGCATCATCCCCGACACGGTGCCCAGCACGAAGGTCAGCGACAGGCCCCACAGCACGGACGTGCGCCATGCGCTGCCGCGGACGAGGCCGCCATGCCGCGCGATCTGCCAGGCGATCACGGGCTGGGTCGCGGTCATCGCGATCGCGGCCGCCGCCATCGCGCTGTAGAGCGCCGCGTGCACCGGGTCGCCGACGTTGTAGTGCGAGCCCGTGCCGAGCGCCGCCTGCAGCACGATGTAGGCGATCTCGAACGCGCCCGCGACCATCAGCGTCCAGACGGCCGCGCGCACCGGCCACGCGCGGCGCCGCGCTTCGGGCAGCAGCCCGATGAACCAGACGGTGGTGAGCGCGAAGAACCCGACCGAGGCGAGGAACTTCAGCGGCTTGAGCCAGATCGGCGCCTCGCGCAGCAGCCGCTCGTCGAGGCCGAGCGCGAGTGCGGCCGGGATCATCGCGAGCCACATCGCGATGCCGTAGCGCGCGAGGGTCGGCTCGCGGGCGATCAGTGCGGCGAGCGGGCCGCGCGCCGTGGGGGCGAGGGGGAGGGCGGAGGCGGTCATGGGTGGGTTCCCGGCTGCGGGCGCAGCGAGGCGGGCCGGAGCGCCGCACGCAGCACGAAGAAGGCCAGCAGTCCTGCCGGCCCGAAGAGGAAGGTGAGCGCGAGCACCGGCACGATCGCGAGGTGCGGCAGGCCGAGCTCGCCCGCGCGCCGCGCGATCCAGGTGCCGACGAACAGGTCGAAGGCGAGGTAGTGGATCCAGCCGGCGGTCAGCGCATGGTCGACGGCGAACAGCGCCCGCACCTCGGCGATGGAACCGAAGCCGCCGCCGTTCGAGGGCGGGCTCGCGACCAGCATCGCCACGTAGGCGAGCGCGAAGGCGAGCGGCAGCAGCCGGCCGGTCGCGAGCCAGGTCCAGCGTGTCCAGCGGGCGCGCGGTGGCGACACCGCCAGCGCGATCCAGGCGGGCAGCGCCAGCCCGTTGGCGAGCGCGAAGACGGTGTCGGGCAGCGCCATGGCGGTCAGACCAGCGCGGTCATGACGGTGAGCGCCACGAGGCCGGCGACGGTCGCGACGGTGCCGAGGGCCGCGGCGACGGCCAGCAGCGGGCGGGCGAAGGGGCAGTTCGGGTCGAGAGAGAAGTCGTCCATGGGGCGCTCCGGAATCGGGGGGAGGGGTGTTTGTGGTAGACAGTGTCTAGCGCACGGAGTGCAGGTTAGGTGATAGAGTAGACAGTGTCAAGTGCCTGACTGCACCGACCCGCCCTGCGGTCGGCCGAGCGCCGCGCACCGCCCCGAGAGAACGACGATGACCGCTTCGATCCGCAGCGCCCGAAAGGCGCCCGAACAGGGCGCGCGGGCGACGACGCCCGCTTCGAGGCCCGCTGCGAAGCCGCCCGCGAAACTGCCCGCGAAGCCTGCCGCGAAGGCTGCCGCGAAGCCGCCCGCGACGCCTGCCGAGACACGCGCCGCCAAGCCGCCCGCGCCCGACCTGCGCCAGCGCATCCTCGACGCGGCCGCGGACCTGCTGCGCGAGGAAGGCGTGGCCGCGCTCAGCATGCGGGAGGTCGCGCGCCGCGCCGGGGTCACGCACCAGGCGCCGTATCACCACTTCGCCGACCGCGAGGCGATCCTCGCCGAGCTGGTGACCGGCGGCTTCTCGATGCTGGCCGACCGGCTGACCCGCGCGAACGACGGTGCCGCCCGACACGGTCCGCGCCGGGTGCTCTACGACGCGGGCCACGCCTACGTGGACTTCGCGCTCGAGCAGCCGGGGCGCTTCCGGATCATGTTCCGCCCGGAGCTGTGCGACCCGACGCGGTTTCCCGCGGCGGCCGAAGCGGGCGATCGCGCGCACGCCGAGCTGATGCGGATGGTGACGATCGTCCACGGCGCCCCCGACGAGGCGCTGGCGACGCTCCATTGGTCGCAGGTGCACGGGCTGGCGAGCCTGATGGTCGACGGCGGCCTCGCCGACAAGATGCCGTCGGCGAGCGCGCGGCGCGCCCACGTCGATGCGGTGCTGCAGGCGTACGCGACGATGGCGTCGAC
>JAIYAG010000255.1 GCA_027489195.1 Burkholderiales bacterium
AGGAGCCCGACCGCGTCGAGATCCTGTCCGGCACCTACGAGGGCCTGACCACCGGCACCCCGATCGCGCTGCTGATCCGCAACGAGGACCAGCGCAGCAAGGACTATTCCGCCATCGCGCGGACCTTCCGTCCGGGCCACGCCGACTACACCTACCTGCACAAGTACGGCGTGCGCGACCCGCGCGGTGGCGGGCGATCGTCGGCCCGCCTGACCGCGCCGGTCGTGGCCGCGGGCGCCATCGCCCGCAAGTGGCTGGCGCTGCAGTACGGCACGCTGGTGCGCGGCCGCATGAGCCAGCTCGGCGAGATCCCGGTGCCGCTGGAAGACTGGGCCGAGGTGCCCAACAACCCGTTCTTCGCCGCCTGCGCGTCGGTGGTGCCGAGCCTCGAGGCCTACATGGACACGCTGCGCCGCGCCGGCGACTCCTGCGGCGCGCGCATCGACGTGGTCGCCGAGGGCGTGCCGCCGGGGCTGGGCGAGCCGCTGTTCGACAAGCTCGACGCCGACATCGCCCACGCGATGATGGGCATCAACGCGGTCAAGGGCGTCGAGATCGGCGCGGGCTTCGCGTCGGTGGCCCAGAAGGGCAGCGAGCACGGCGACGAACTCACCCCGTCGGGCTTCGTCGGCAACAACGCCGGCGGCGTGCTCGGCGGCATCTCCACCGGCCAGCCGATCACCGTCTCGATCGCGATCAAGCCGACCTCGAGCATCCGCACCCCGCGCCGCTCGATCGACGTCGACGGCGCCCCGACCGCCGTCGAGACCCTCGGCCGCCACGACCCGTGCGTCGGCATCCGCGCCACCCCGATCGCCGAGGCGATGCTGCTGCTGGTGCTGATGGACCATGCGCTGCGCCATCGTGCGCAGTGCGGCGACGTGCGCGTCGCCACGCCGGTCATCCCGGGCAGCGCGGGCTGAGCGCGCCGCCGACACCGACGATCCCGGCCGCCCCGCCGGGCAAGGCGATCGGCTCCGGCGGCGTACGGGCGCTGTACGCCGCCTACTTCGCCTTCGTCGGCCTGTTCTCGCCCTACCTCAGCCTGTGGTTCGATTCGCGCGGCCTGTCGATCGGCGAGATCGCGGTGCTGCTGTCGCTGCCGCAGGTGCTGCGCATCGTCGCCCCGCCGTTCTGGGGCTGGCTGGCCGACCGCGGCGGGCACCGGGTCGCGCTGCTGCGCATCAGCGCGGTCGCCGCGCTCGTCGTGCTGCTGCTGTTTCCCCTGGCCACGCGCCCCGTCGAGTACGCGGCCGTGATGCTGGCGCTGTGCTTCCTCACCGCCGCGCAGATGCCGATCGGCGAGGCCATCGCGCTCGACCTGGCGCGCGGCGACGCCGGCCGCTACGGCCGCATGCGGCTCTGGGGCTCGGTCGGCTTCATCGCCACCGTGCTGGCCGGCGGCCCGCTGCTCGAGGCCTTCGGGCTGGCGGCGCTGCCGTGGCTGCTGGCCGCCGCGATGGCGGTGCTCGTCGGGGTGACCTTCACCGTCCCCGAGCCCGCTGCGCCGCCGGCGCGCGCCGGCGCCGTCCCGATCGCCGAGCGCCTGCGCGAGCCGGCCGTCCTCGCCTTCCTCGCGTCGGCCTTCCTGATGATCTTCGCGCATGCCGCGCTCTATTCGTTCTTCTCGCTGTTCCTCGAGCGCCAGGGCTGGGGGACGAGCGCGATCGGCGCGATCTGGGGCATCGGCGTGGTCGCCGAGATCCTGCTGTTCATGCTGCAGCGCCGGCTCTTCGAGCGTGCCTCGGCGATGCGGCTGCTGGCCGCGAGCTTCGTCGTCTGCGGCGTGCGCTTCGCGATGATCGGCGCCTCGGAGGGCGCGCTCTGGGTGCTGGTCCTCGCGCAGCTGATGCACGCGGTCACCTTCGGGCTGCACCACAGCGCCTCGATGGCGGTGCTGCACCGCTGGTTCGAGCCCGCCCAGCAGGCCCGCGCGCAGGCGGCGTTCATCGTCGTCGCCTACGGCCTGGGCGGCTCGCTCGGCGGGCTGGCCGCCGGCTGGCTGTGGACCGAGGTCTCGCCCGCCGCCACCTTCTACGGCGCCGCCGCGGCCGGCTTCGCGGGGGCGCTGGCGGTCGCGCTCGCGGCGCGCCTCGAGCGGCGCGAGCATCGGGGGCGCCCGGGCGCCCCGGCTGAGCGGCCGCCCGCCTGAAGGCCCGTCCGCGTCCTGCGATAAGCTGCGCGCACGTCGAACGATGGAGGCGAATCGCATGACTCGGACGGGTGCGGCCTGGCGCGTGCAGGCTTGGGTGGCGGCGGGGCTGGTGGTGATGGCGGCCGGCTGCCAGTCCGTGCAGACCACCTCGGCCGGTGCGGTCGGCATCGACCGCAAGCAGAACATGTCGTCGCTGGTCTCCGAGGCCGACCTGCGCAAGGGGTCCGAGCAGGCCTACACCCAGCTGATCGGCCAGGCCCGCCAGAAGGGCGTGCTCAACGCCGACGCCCAGATCACGCAGCGCGTGCGCGGCATCGCCCAGCGGATGATCCCGGTGACCGGGGCCTTCCGCGCGGACGCGCCGGCCTGGAAGTGGGAGGTCAACGTGCTGCAGTCCGACGAGCTCAACGCCTGGTGCATGCCGGGCGGCAAGATCGCGTTCTACAGCGGGATCATCACCAAGCTGCAGCTCACCGACGACGAGATCGCCGCGATCATGGGGCACGAGATCGCCCATGCGCTGCGCGAGCACGCCCGCGAGCGGGCGAGCGAGCAGCAGGCCGCCGGCATCGTGATCGGGCTGGGCGCGGCCCTGCTCGGCGCCGGCCAGCTCGGCGCCGACCTCGGCCAGGGGGCCTACAAGGTCGCGGTCGGCATGCCGAACAGCCGCGCCCACGAGACCGAGGCCGACCGTATCGGGGTGGAGCTCGCCGCGCGCGCCGGCTACGACCCGCGGGCCGCGGTCTCGCTGTGGCAGAAGATGGCCAAGGCCTCGGGCGGCGGCGGCCCGCCCCAGTGGCTGAGCACCCATCCCTCGGCCGGCAGCCGCCAGCAGGACCTCGGCGCCTACGCGGCGCGCGTCATGCCGCTCTACGAGCAGGCGAAGAAGTAGGCGGCGCGCGGTCCGGGCCGCGGCCGCGCGGACCGTTCCGCGCCGTGCCGGCCGGCCCGTCTGGGCCCGGGGTGGCATAATCCCGAGGCTAGACTTCCGGCCAAGCCATGCACGCGCGCACGCTCTACGACAAGCTCTGGGATGCCCACGTCGTCCACCAGGAAGACGATGGCACCTGTCTCATCTACATCGACCGGCACCTGGTGCACGAGGTCACCAGCCCGCAGGCCTTCGACGGCCTGAAGCTGGCCGGGCGCAAGCCCTGGCGGATCTCGGCCAACCTCGCCGTGGTCGACCACAACGTGCCGACCACCGACCGCAAGGCCGGCATCGCCGACCCGATCGCCCGCCTGCAGGTCGAGACGCTCGACGCCAACGCGCGCGAGCACAAGATCCCGTACTTCGACATCGACGACCGCCGTCAGGGCATCGTCCACGTGATCGGGCCGGAGCAGGGCGCCACGCTGCCCGGCATGACGGTCGTCTGCGGCGATTCCCACACGTCCACGCACGGCGCCTTCGCCTGCCTGGCCTGGGGCATCGGCACTTCCGAGGTCGAGCTCGCGCTCGCCGCGCAGTGCCTGACCGCCAAGAAGGCCAAGAACATGCGCGTGCTCGTCGAGGGCGCGCTGCCCCGCGGCGTCACCGCCAAGGACATCGTGCTGGCCGTGATCGGCCGCATCGGCACCGCCGGCGGCACCGGCCACGCCATCGAGTTCGCCGGCAGCACCATCCGCGCCCTCAGCATGGAAGGCCGGATGACGATCTGCAACATGGCGATCGAGGCCGGCGCCCGCTCGGGCATGGTCGCGGTCGACGAGGTCACGCTGCAGTACCTCAAGGGCCGCCCGATGTCGCCCACCGGCGCCGACTGGGAGCGCGCCGTCGCCTCGTGGAAGCTGCTGCGCACCGACGAGGGCGCGGTCTTCGACAGCGAGATCCGCATCGACGCCGCGAGCCTCACGCCGCACGTCACCTGGGGCACCTCGCCCGAGATGGTCGCCTCGATCGAGGACCGCGTCCCGGATCCCGACAAGGAGAAGGACGCCACCCGCCGCGAAGGCATGGAGCGTGCGCTGGTGTACATGGGCCTGACGCCCAACACGCCGATGTCCGAGGTCCGCATCGACAAGGTCTTCATCGGCTCGTGCACCAACTCGCGGATCGAGGACCTGCGCCAGGCCGCCGCGGTCGTGCGCGGCCGTCGCCGCGCGGCCAACGTCAAGCTCGCGATGGTCGTGCCGGGCTCGGGCCTGGTGAAGGCCCAGGCCGAGGCCGAGGGGCTCGACAAGATCTTCCTCGCCGCCGGCTTCGAATGGCGCGAGCCCGGCTGCTCGATGTGCCTGGCGATGAACGCCGACAAGCTCGAGCCCGGCGAGCGCTGCGCCTCCACCAGCAACCGCAACTTCGAAGGTCGGCAGGGTGCCGGCGGCCGCACGCACCTGGTGAGCCCGGCGATGGCCGCCGCCGCCGGCGTGTTCGGCCATTTCGTCGACGTGCGCCGCCTCTGACACCGACCCCGAGACCGACATGGAACCGTTCACCCTCCATCGCGGCCTGGTCGCGCCGCTCGACCGCGCCAACGTCGACACCGACGCGATCATCCCGAAGCAGTTCCTCAAGTCGATCAAGCGGACCGGCTTCGGTCCGAACCTGTTCGACGAGTGGCGCTACCTCGACCGGGGCGAGCCCGGCATGGACAGCTCGCGCCGTCCGCTGAACCCGGACTTCGCGCTGAACCAGCCGCGCTACAAGGGCGCCTCGATCCTGGTCGCCCGCAAGAACTTCGGCTGCGGCTCCTCGCGCGAGCACGCGCCCTGGGCGCTGCAGGACTACGGCTTTCGCGCCATCCTCGCGCCGAGCTACGCCGACATCTTCTTCAACAACTGCTTCAAGAACGGCGTGCTGCCGGTCCGGCTGCAGGAGTCCGAGATCGACCGGCTGTTCCACGAGGTCGCCGCGTTCCCCGGGTTCGAGCTGGTCATCGACCTGCCCAACCAGGTGGTGCGCTCGGTCGACGGCTCGCTCGTCTTTGCGTTCGAGGTCGAGGCCTTCCGCAAGGACTGCATGCTCAACGGCTGGGACGACATCGGGCTGGTGCTGCGCCACGCCGACAAGATCCGCGACTTCGAGGCGCGCCGCCTCGCCGAGCAGCCCTGGCTGGGCAAGTCGCTCGGGACTTGAACACGACGGCGGGCCCGAGCGGCCCGTCGCCTCGATGTCGCGCCGCCCGGGCCGAGCCCGGCACGTCGCCGCGACACCATACGAACGCAGAGCAAGGGAACCACACGCCATGGGCAAGAAGATCGCGGTACTGGCAGGCGACGGCATCGGTCCGGAGATCACCGTGCAGGCGGTGCGCGTCATCGAGGCCCTGGGCCTGGGCATCTCCATGGCCGAGGGCGCGGTCGGCGGCGCCGGCTACGACGCCGCGGGCGACCCGCTGCCGGCGGCCACGCTCGCACTGTGCGAGGCCTCGGACGCCATCCTCTTCGGCGCCGTCGGCGGCCCGAAGTACGACGCGCTGCCGCGCGCCATGCGCCCCGAGCAGGGCCTGCTG
>JAIYAG010000392.1 GCA_027489195.1 Burkholderiales bacterium
CGCCATGTGGCGCACGGACGGGGCGATCATGTGGCTGCGCACCAGGCGCAGCGGGAAGTCGTCTTCCGAGGTGATCCGCAGCAGAAGGTCGAGCTCGGTCTCGGCCAGCTCTGCCGAGAGGTCGGTCGAGGTCGTCACGCCGGCGCGAACCGCGAGCTTCGCGAACGCGCGGACGGCATGGTCGTCGACGGTCAGGAACGAGCGACCGAGTCCGACGTGGGGAAACACCGGGCCCATGGCCTCGGGACCCTTGAGCTCACCGGTCGGCAAGCCGTCGGCACCGAGCGCGATGCCGGGATGGTCCATGCCGGCCTTCAGATATCCGGCGCGCTCCAGCGCCACCGTGTTGACGGCCAGGATATGGCAGCTGGCATGCAGCACGCCCACCGGCCGCGTGCTGCTGACGCGGTCGAGGTGTTCGCGGGTCAGGCGCTGCGTGCCGTAGTAGATCGGGTCGAGCCCCCAGCCCACCAGCGGCCCGTCGGGCCTGGCGGTCAGCGCCTGCTTCAGGCGCTCCACGACCGCCTCGAGACTGCGGGCGCCCGGCCAGTCGCGCCCGTCCGGATCACCGACGCCGAAGTAGCCGCAGTAGGTGTGCTTCCAGAAGCCACCGGCCATCAGGTGGGCATGCCCTTCGACCAGACCGGGCATCAGCACCATGTCGGCGAAGCGTGCATCCAGCGTGTGGCGGCCCCAGCCCGCGAGCTCGTCGAGCGTCCCGGCGCCCAGGATCCGACCGTCGCGCACCGCCACGTGGGTTGCCTGCGGCTGCGACGGGTTCATGGTGATGATCTTGCGTGCGCTGTAGATCGTGACGGTCATCGCGGCGGGTCCATTCGGATCAGTACAGGGCCACGCCGTCCTGCGACACCCGGTGGCAGGCGACCCGGTGACCGGGCCGCACTTCGCGCAGCGGCGGCGGCTCGGCATGACAGCGTGGTTCGGCGCTCGGGCAGCGCCCGGCGAAGCGGCATCCCGGGGGCACGTCGATCGGGCTGGGCGGGTCGCCCTGCAGCCGGATGCGGCCCCGGCGACTGCGGGTATCCGGATCGAAGGACGGCGCGGCCGACCACAGGGCGAGCGTGTACGGGTGCAGCGGCCGCTCGAACAGGTCGGTGCGCGAGGCCTGCTCGACGATCTGCCCGAGGTACATCACGCCGATCTCGTCGCACATGTGGCGGATCACGCCGAGGTCGTGCGAGATGAACAGGTAGGTCAGCCCCAGCTCGCGCTGCAGGCGCTGCATCAGGTTCAGGATCTGCGCCTGGATGGCCACGTCGAGCGCGGACACCGGCTCGTCGCAGACCACGAGTTCGGGCCGCGCGGCGAGCGCGCGCGCCAGCACGATGCGCCGGCGCTGACCGCCCGAGAACTGGTGCGGGAAGAGCTGCAGCTGCTCCGGACGCAGCCCGGTCTGCAGGAACAGCTGGCGCGCGAGCTCGGGGCGCTGGTCAGGAGCGCCGACCTCCATCAGCTCGAGCGCCTCGAGGATCGCGTCGCCGGCGCGCTTGCGCGGATTGAGCGAGGCGAACGGATCCTGGAACACCATCTGGAAGCGCCGCCGGACCCGGCGCAGGCCCTCGCCCTGCAGGGCGCCGATGTCGTCCTCGCCCAGCCGCACGCTGCCCGCGGTGAGCCTGACCAGGCGCATCACGGCCAGCGCGGTCGTGCTCTTGCCGGAGCCGCTCTCGCCGACGATGCCGAAGGTGCGCCCCCTGGGGATGTCGAAGCTCACGCCGTCGACGGCCCGCACGAGCTTCCTGGGGCCGAACAGCCCGCCGCCCAGCGGGAAGTGGACCGCGAGGTCGCGCACCCGCAGCAGCACCTCCGGCGGCGTCGTCGCGCTCATGCGTCGGCCGCCTGCTCGTGCAGCCAGCAGCGCACGCGCCGGCGACCGGCATCGAGCCGGATCTCTGGGGGAGACTGCGTGCGACAGCGCGCCTGCACCTGATCGCAGCGGTCGGCGAACGCGCAGCCCCCGCGGCGCTCGAGCAGCGAGGGCACGGTCCCGGGGATCTCGAGCAGCGGCTCGCCGAAGCCGGTGGTGCGCCGCCCCGGCGCGCAGCCGATCAGGCCCTGGGTGTACGGATGTTTCGGCGAGCGCAGCACCTCGGCCGTGGAGCCCTCCTCGACGATGCGCCCCGCGTACATCACCGCCACCCGATCAGCCATCTCGGCGATGGCGCCCATGTCGTGGGTGATCAGCAGCACCGCCGTCCCGGTGCGCTCGCGGAGCTCGGCGATCAGGTCGAAGATCTGCGCCTGCACCGTCACGTCGAGCGCGGTGGTCGGCTCGTCGGCGATCAGCACGTCGGGCCGGCAGGCCAGCGCCATCGCGATCATCACGCGCTGGCGCATGCCGCCCGAGAACTGGTGCGGATACTCGTGCACGCGCGACTTCGCGGCCGGGATGCCCACCGCCTCGAGCATCTCGACGGCGCGCTCGATGGCCGCGCCGCGGCTGGCGCCCTGGTGCAGCCGAACCGCCTCGCCGATCTGGTCCCCGACGGTGAACGCGGGGTTCAGCGAGGTCATCGGCTCCTGGAAGATCATCGAGATGCGATTGCCGCGGTACGCGCGCATCCGCGATGCGTCGAGCGCCAGCAGGTCGGTCCCGTCGAGGGCCACCCGCCCCGAGGTGATGCGCCCCGGCGGCGTCGGGATCAGGCGCATCATCGCCAGCGCGGTCATGCTCTTGCCGCAGCCCGATTCGCCCACGAGCCCGAGGGTCTCGCCGCGACGGACGGTGAACGCCACGTCGTCGAGCACCCTGGCCACGCCGCCACGGGTCTGGAACTCGACGCCCAGATCGCTGACCTCGAGCAGCACGTCGGAGCCCTCGCCGATCCGGTCGGTGTCCGCGGACGGGCTCATCGCAGATGCAGCTTCGGGTTGAGCGCGTCGTTGAGCCCGTCACCGACCAGGCTGACCGACAGCACCGTCACGAAGATCGCCGCGCCGGGGAAGCTCACCGCCCACCAGCACTCCAGGATGTTGCGTCGGTTGGAGCCGATCATCAGGCCCCAGCTCATCACGTTCGGGTCCGACAGGCCGAGGAAGCTCAGGCCCGCCTCGAACAGGATCGCGACACCGATGATCAGCGTGGCCGACACGATCAGCGGCGGCAGCGCGTTGGGCAGGATCTCGCGCAGCATCAGCCGCAGGTGCCGCGCCCCCATGGCGCGCGCGGCACTCACGTACTCCAGGTGGCGCAGCCGCATGAACTCGGCCCTCGCGAGGCGCGCGGTGCCGGTCCAGCTGACCATGCCGATCGCCAGGATCACCACGCCCAGCGAGGGCTGGAAGAGCGTCACCAGCACCATCGCGAACAGCAGCGCCGGCAGCACCTGGAACAGCTCGGTCAGGCGCGACAGCACGGTGTCGATCCAGCCGCCGAAGTACCCGGCGAGCGCGCCGACGGTGACGCCGATGGAGATGGTGATGCCGGCCGCCGCGAGGCCGACCAGGATGGTGGCGCGCCCGCCCACCAGCATGCCAGCCAGGATGTCGCGCCCGAGGTAGTCGGTGCCCAGCCAGTACCGGCGGTCGGTGAACGGTTCGGTGAAGGGCGCGCCCGCGATGTCGAAGGGCTCGACGCCGTACGCACCCGGTCCGATCACCATCATCAGCATGATGCAGCCGAGCAGCACCATGCCCAGCAGGGCGGCCCGGTTGCGCCGGAACACGCGCCAGGCCTCGCGCCCGGGCGACAGCACCCGGACGGCGACGGGCGCCGCGGACGCGTCAGGTCCGGCGCTCATGTGCCGCGCAGCCGGGGGTCGATCCACCGGTAGCTGAGGTCGGTCAGCAGGTTGGCGACGATGACCAGCATCGACGAGAAGGTCAGCACGCCCAGCAGCGTGGGGTAGTCGCGCCCGAGGATCGCTTCCAGCGCGAGCGTGCCCAGGCCCGGCCAGCTGAACACCGTCTCGACCAGCACGGCGCCGGAGATCAGGTTGCCGAACTGCAGGCCGGCGATCGTCACCACTGGCATCAGTGCATTGCGCAGCGCGTGCTTGAAGGTCACGACCCACTCGTTCAGGCCCTTGGCGCGGGCGGTGCGGATGTAGTCGGAGCCGAGGATCTCGAGCATGCTGGCCCGCGAGAGGCGGCTGTACTGCGCCAGGTAGACGATGGTCAGGGTGAGCGCGGGCAGCACCAGGTGGTGCAGCACGTCGACGACCGCGCCCCAGCCGCCGAGGCCGTACTGACGCACGTCGCGCATGCCGGCGATCGGCATGATGGGCCAGACCTTGCCGAACAGGATCACCAGCAGGATGCCGGTCCAGAACACCGGCATCGCATAGCCCACCAGCGACAGCACCGTGACGGCGCTGCTGGCGAGACTGTCGGGACGCCGGGAGGCGAAGACACCGAGCAGCGTGCCGACGACGATGGCCACGAGCAGCGCGGTCAGCACCAGCAGGATGGTGGGACCGATGCGGTCGAGGATCAGTTCCGACACCGGACGACTGTAGGTGTAGGACTGACCCAGGTCGCCCCGCAGGCTCTTGCCGAGGTAGGTGACGAACTGCACCGGCAGCGGCCGGTCCAGCCCGTAGGCACTCTTGATGCTGGCGATCACCTGCTCGTCGCCGCCACCCATCTCCCCCGCGATCACGCTCGCGGGATCGCCTGGCGCCGCATGGATCAGCGTGAAGTTGAGCGCGAGCACCGCCAGCATCAGACCCGCGGCCCATGCGAGGCGACGCAGCAATGCGATCAGCAGGCGGGGCATGCCGGGCGGAACATGGCGGGCGGCGGCAGGCGCGACGGTCCGGGTCCTGACGGCCCGGTCGTCAGGCCTTCATCACGGTGTCGTTGAGCGCATCCATCAGGCCCCAGATGCCCTGCGGACGGTCCTGCACGCGGTTGTGGAACGCGATGTGCGACACCGACTCGGTGAGGAACGCCACCGGGCAGTCGTCGACGATCAGCCGCTGCACATCCTTGTAGAGCGCCTTGCGCCGCGCCTGGTTCATCTCCTGCCCCGCGGCGGCCAGCAGTTCGTCGACCTTCGGGTTCGAGTAGCTCTGGGTGTTGGACCAGATCACGCCCGGCTTGATGTTGGAACTGAGCCAGGTGCGATGCACGCCGATCACGGGATCGCCCCAGTTCCAGACGTTGTCGATGGTCATCTCGAACTGATGCGACGCGATGCGTCGCGCCCAGGCCGGGAAGTCCGGCGAGCTGCGCAGCGTGACGTCGACGCCGACCTTGGCGAGACCGGCCTTGGCGAACTCCGCTGCCACCCTGAAGGCGCCGATGCCGGGCGGCGCATCCAGCTCGAGCGCGACCCGGATGCCGCCGGCGCCCGGCTTCAGGCCGGCCTGATCGAGCAGCTGCATCGCCTTCTGCGGGTTGAAGTCGTAGCGCTCCACCTCGGCGGAGAAATACGGACTGCTGGCGGCGATCGGACCCGTGGAGCGTTTCGGCACGCCACCGAACTGCTGTTCGATCAGCGTCTTCTTGTCGATCGCGAAGTTGATGGCCTGCCGCACCTGCCGGTCGGCGAGCTTCGGACTCTTCGTGTTGAACGCCAGCCAGGTGAGCG
>JAIYAG010000516.1 GCA_027489195.1 Burkholderiales bacterium
CCGGGGCGGTGCGAGCAGCGACTCGAACCACTGCGACAGCGTCGCGTAGCCGACATACGGGTCGGCGACGACGATCCGCACCGCGCCCGCGGGCGCCTCCGCCTGCAGGGCGGCCGAGACGATCAGGGCGCCGGCGCCGCTGTCGCGGGCCGCCTGCGCATGCCGGCGACCCGACAGGAAGGACACCGCGTCCGCACCCGCCGACTCCAGCGAAGCGAGCCGGGTGATGGGCCGCGTGCCGTCACCGTGCACTGTGCCGCCGAGGCGTTCGGCGATCGCGTCGACGGAGACCGGAACGGGCAGCGCGCGGTGCACGGGCGCCCTATTTCGCCGAGTTCAGCGCGCGCAGCACCTTCTCGGTGACGTCGATCCGCGGCGACACGTGGACGGCGTCCTGGAAGATGACGTCGTAGCGCTCCTGCTCGGCGATCTGGCGGATCACGCGGTTCGCCCGCTCGATCACGGTGGCCAGCTCCTCGTTGCGGCGCTGATTGATGTCCTCGCGGAACTCGCGCTGCTTGCGCTGGAACTCGCGGTCGAGGTCGGCGAGCTCGCGCTGGCGCCGCATCCGTTCGCCTTCGGCGATGACGGTCGCGTCGCGCTCGAGCTTCTCGGAGGTCTGCTTGAGACGGGCGGCCATCTCCTGCAGGTCCTTGTCGCGGCGCGAGAACTCCTGCTGGATTCGGTCCTGCGCGGACTTCGCGGCACTGGACTCGCGGATGATCCGCTCCAGGCTCACGTAGCCGATCTTGATCGGCGCATCCTGCTGCTGTGCGACCGAGACGGTCGTCGCTGCGGCAAGAACGCCCGCTGCGGCGAGCCGGACGAGCTTGTTCATCGGATCAGTCCCATGGGGCACGACGCACCCGGTCGGCGGGCGCCTCGCGGCGCGCGCATTCTCGCACATCGCTCGGCTGCACGGTCGCGCCTCAGAAACCCGTCCCGATCTGGAACTGGAAGCGCTGCGTGCGGTCTCCGGGCTGCTTGTTGATCGGGAAACCGACCGACAGCTTCAGCGGGCCGAGCGGAGAGAGCCAGTTCAGGCCGAGACCGGTCGAGTAGCGCAGATCGGCCAGGTCGATGGTGTCGGCCCACACGTTGCCGACGTCCAGGAAGGTGAACATGCGCACCTGCTGGTCGTTGCCCGCGCCGGGCAGCGGGAACAGGAACTCCGCGCTCGCGACGATCTTCGACTGGCCGCCCCGCGGATAGTTGTCCGCATCGCGCGGGCCGAGGCTGGCGGCCTCGAAGCCGCGCACCGAGCCGATGCCGCCGGCGTAGTAGTTCTTGAACAGCGGATACGGATTGCCACCGAGCGCCCAGCCGCGCGCCAGCGAGCCGTAGACGCCGATCGTGTAGTCCTTGGTCAGCGGCTTGTAGTACTGGGTGTCGAAGTTCGCGCGGGTGTAGCGCAGATCGCCGACCGGCAGGGTGAACTCGACGTTGCCGCCCATGTACAGACCGCGCGTGGGCGTCAGCGGGCTGTCGCGTTCGTCGCGGAACCAGCCGATCTGGCCGAGGGCGGCCCAGCTGCTTTCGCCGAAGGTGTCGACGTATTCCTTGTAGCGTGCCGGCGGGTTGGCGCCGAGCGAGAGGTTGTTGCGCTCGTACGCGAGGCCGAAGGTGACGCGATCGACCTCGGTGTAGGGAATGCCGAAGCGCATGCCCAGGCCCTGCGTCTCGATCGTGTAGTCGCCCAGCCCGAGCGCGGACGCGTTGAAGCGCCGCGTGAAGACATCGAAGCTGCGCGAGATGCCGTCGGGGGTGAAGTACGGGTCGGTGCTCGACAGCGTGATCTGGCGCTGCGTGCGGCCGGTGTTCATGTTCAGGCCGATCGACTTGCCGGTGCCCAGGAAGTTCTGCTGGTTCACCGAGGCGGTCAGGATCAGCTTGTCGGTGCTCGAGAAGCCCACGCCGATCAGGAAGGTGCCGGTGGAGCGCTCGGTCACGTTGACGTTCAGGTCGACCTGGTCGGGCGCCTCCGGCACCGGCACGGTGTCGATGGTGACGTTGGTGAAGTAGCCCAGCCGCGTGAGCCGCTCGCGCGACAGGCGGATCTTGTCGGTGTCGTACCAGGCGCTCTCGAACTGGCGCAGCTCGCGGCGCACCACCTCGTCGCGGCTGCGCGCGTTGCCCGAGACGTTGATCCGGCGCACGTAGGCGCGGCGGCCCGGATCGACGGTGACGTTGAAGAAGACCGTCCGCTTCTCGCGATCGACGTCCGGAATGGCGTTGATGTTCGCGAAGGCGTAGCCGATCGACCCGTAGACCTCGGTCATCGTGCGGGTCGACTCGGCCAGACGCTGTCCGTTGAAGACATCGCCCTCGCGGACCAGCATCTGCTTGTCGAGCTCCGCCTCCCGGCCCAGCGTGTTGCCGCTGAACTTGTACCCGGTGACGGTGTAGCGCTCGCCCTCGGTGATGTTCACCGTGATGTAGACACCCTCGCGGTCCGGATCGATCGAGACCTGCGTCGAATCGATCGAGAACTCGAGATAGCCGCGGTTCAGGTAGAACGAGCGAAGCCGCTCGAGGTCGCCGGCGAGCTTCTCGCGCGCGTACTGGTCGGTCTTGGTGTACCAGGAGATCCAGGTCGGCGTGGAGAGCTGCAGCTGGTCGAGCAGCGCGGCCTCGGTGAAGGCCTTGTTTCCGACGACCCGGATCTGCGTGATCCGGGCATCGGCGCCCTCTTCGATCGCCATCGAGACCGCGACGCGGTTGCGCTCGAGCGGCGTGACCGTCGAGGTGACCCGCGCCGCGTACTTTCCGCGCGCGAGGTACTGGCGCTTGATCTCCTGCTCGGCCCGATCGAGCAGCGCCCGATCGAAGATCCGGGACTCGGACAGGCCGAGCTCCTTGAGCGCCTTGAGGAGCTGCTCGCTGGAGATGTCCTTGGAGCCGCTGACCTCGACGGTGGCGATCGAAGGACGCTCCTCGATGTAGACGACGAGCACCTCCCCCTCGACCTCGAGCCGCACGTCGTTGAACAGACCCGTCGCATAGAGGGCCCGCAGCGCCTGCGAGGCGCGCTGGTCGTCCAGGCGCTCGCCGACCTTGATCGGCAGATAGCCGAACACGGTGCCGGGCTCGACGCGCTGGACGCCGACGAGCCGGATGTCACGGACGGTGAAGGGATCGAACGCCCAAGCGAGCGTGGCAAGCATGCTCGCGGCGAGCGCGAACACGGATTTCGCGAGCGGACGCATGAAACTCCTGGGTGGCCCGGCGGGCCACCCGGCGCGTCACCCGCCGAACAGCCTGCTCAGATCGTTGAACAGCGCCACGGCCATCAGCCCGACGATAGCCGCCAGCCCTGCCTTCTGGGTGACCTGCATGAAGCGCTCGGAGAGCGGTCGGCCCTTGATCGCTTCGAGGCCGTAATATACCAAATGCCCTCCGTCGAGGACGGGCACCGGCAGCAGGTTGAGCACACCGAGACTCACGCTGATGAGCGCGAGGAACGCGACATACGCGAAGGCGCCGACCTTCGCCGACTGTCCCGCGTAGTCGGCGATCGCGACCGGCCCGCTGAGATTGCGCCAGGACAGGTCGCCGGTCAGCATCTTGCCGAGCATGCGCAGCGAGAACCACGACATGTCCCAGGTCTGGCGCGCGCCGTAGCCGATGGCATCGATCGGGCCATGGTCGACACGGACCATCTCGACGCGGTTCTGCAGCGCCGCGCCGATCCGGCCGACGCTGCGGCCGGCATCCTCGGGACGGTCCGAGCGCTGAGCCTGCGGCACCACCACGATGCGCTGCTCGGCACCGGCGCGACGGATCGACAGCGCGACCTCGCGTCCGGCGTTCTCGCGCAGCACCTCGATCAGGTCGGTGGCGCGTCCGAGCGGGCGGCCGTCGACCGAGACGATCTCGTCGCCGGCGAGCAGTCCCGCCTTCGCCGCGCTGCCGTCGGGCGACACCGAGCCGACCGAGACCACGCCGCCGGCGATCTCCAGCCCGAGGCTGCGCATGAAGTCCTTGTCGAGCTCGCCCGAGCCGAGCCCGCCGGTGTCGAGCGCGACCTGCAGCGGACGGCCGTCGCGCTGCACGACCAGACGCGCTTCGCGCTTCTCGACGACGGCGTCGATCAGGCGCAGCCGGAACTCGGGCATCGAGCGGATCTCGCGCCCGTCGATCGCGGTGACGCGATCGCCGGCGCGCAGTCCGGCGGCCGCGGCCTGGGAGCCGGTCACCGGTTCGCCGAGGGCCGCCGCGGGCTCCTCGATGCCGACCATGCCGAGCGAGGCGTACAGGCCGATGGCGAGCACGAAGTTCGCGAGCGGACCGGCGATCACGATCGCCGCACGCTTGCCCAGGCTCTGCCGGTTGAAGGCCCGGTGCACCTCGTGTTCCTCGACGGAGCCCGGACCGCCCTCGCGCTCGTCGAGCATCCGCACGTAGCCGCCGAGCGGGATCGGCGAGATCGTCCACTCGGTGCGGTCGGCGCCGACGGTGAAGCGAAGCAGCGGCTTGCCGAATCCGATCGAGAAGCGCAGCACCTTCACGCCGCACCAGCGGGCGACCGAGTAGTGGCCGAGCTCGTGGACGAAGATCAGCAGGGCGAGCGCGAAGAGGAAGGCGACGAGCGTGGTCATGCGGCGTGCTCCGCGAGGCGAACCCCGGCGTGTGCCCGGGCGCGCGCATCGAGCGCGAGCACCTCGGCGGTGTCGAGGGGCGCGGGCGAGGCGCCGAGCGCGTCGAGGACGGCCTCGTTGATCAGGGCGATGTCGGTGAAGCGGATCCGGCGCTCGAGGAATGCGTCGACGGCCACCTCGTTGGCGGCGTTGAGGACGCAGGGCGCCGCGGCGCCTACGGCCAGGGCCTCGCGGGCCAGGCGCAGGCAGGGGAAGCGGATCGGGTCGGGGCGCTCGAAGTCCAGGCGCCCGTGGGCGGCCAGGTCGAGCAGCGACACGCCGCTGTCGATGCGCTGCGGCCAGGCCAGCGCATGGGCGATCGGCGTGCGCATGTCGGGGTTGCCGAGCTGCGCGAGGATCGAGCCGTCGACGTACTCGACCATCGAATGCACGAGGCTCTGCGGATGGATCACGACGTCGAGCCGGTCGGGGGGCATGTCGAACAGGAAGTGCGCCTCGATCAGTTCGAGACCCTTGTTCATCATGGTCGCGGAATCGACCGAGATCTTTCGGCCCATGCTCCACTTGGGGTGGGCGACCGCCTGCTCGGGCGTCACCTCGGCCATCCGCGCCAGGTCCATCGAGCGGAACGGTCCGCCCGAGGCGGTCAGCACGATCCGGCGCACGCCTTCCCGCCCGCCGTCGGCCGGCAGGCACTGGAACACCGCGTTGTGCTCGCTGTCGATCGGCAGCACCCGGGCGCCGCCCTCGCGGACGGCCGCGAGGAAGACCGGGCCGGCCATGACGATCGCTTCCTTGTTGGCGAGCAGGATCGTCTTGCCGGCACGCGCCGCGGCCAGCGTGGGCTCGAGGCCCGCGGCACCGACGATCGCGGCCATCACCAGGTCGGTCTCGGAAGCGGCGGCGACGCGCGCGGCCGCATCGGGGCCGTCGAGCACCTCGGTGCGGCTGCCATGGGTCGCCAGCTCGGCGCGCAGCACGCCCGCCGAGGCCGGGTCGGAGAGCACCGCATACGCCGGCCGGTGGGCCAGGCACTGCTGGAGCAGGCGCTCGTGGCTGCGCCGCGCGGTGAGCGCGAACACCTCGAAGCGGTCGGGGTGGCGCGCGACGACG
>JAIYAG010000103.1 GCA_027489195.1 Burkholderiales bacterium
ACGTTCCTCCGCCCTACTTCCCGATGCAGAACCTCGAGAAGATCACCCCCAGCAGGTCGTCCGCACCGAACTCGCCGGTGATCGACCCCAGCCGCTCCTGAGCCAGCCTCAGCTCCTCGGCGAACAGGTCCAGCACCTCGTCGCTGCGCTGCGCGTGGGCATGGGCGGCCGCGAGATAGTCGCGCGCCTCGCGCAGCGCCTGCAGGTGCCGCTCGCGCGCGATGAACGTGCCCTCGCCCGCGCCGTGCCAGCCCGCCATCCGCAGCAGCGCCGCGCGCAGCAGGTCGATGCCCTGCCCGTCGCGCGCCGACAGCCAGACCGCGTCCTCGGTCGCGCGTGCGGGCAGCCCGGCGAGGTCGACCTTGTTCCAGACGCGCAGGATCGGCTTGTCGCGCGGCAGGCGCGCGGCGATGTCGGCCTCGAGGTCGGCCGCGAGCGCGAGCCGTGCGGCGATGTCGCTGCCTGCCGCGGCATCACCGCCGCCCTGCCCCGCCTGCGAGCCACCCGCCACCCCCAGATGCAGGATCACATCCGCCCGCCCCAGCTCCTCCCAGGTCCGCTCGATGCCGATGCGCTCGACCTCGTCGCCGGTCTCGCGCAGCCCCGCGGTGTCCACCACCACCAGCGGCACGCCGTCGACCTGGATGGCCTGCACGATGCGGTCGCGGGTGGTGCCCGCCACCGGCGTCACGATCGCGACCTCGGCGCCGGCCAGTGCGTTCAGCAAGCTCGACTTGCCGACGTTCGGCGCACCGGCCAGCACCACGTGCAGCCCTTCGCGGAGCAGCGCGCCCTGGCGCGCCTCGGCCAGCAGCACGTCGAGCTCGGCACGCACGCGCGCCAGCCGCCCGCGCGCATCCGAACGCTCGAGGAAGTCGATCTCCTCCTCGGGGAAGTCCAGCGTCGCCTCGACCAGCATGCGCAGCTCGATCAGCTGATCGACCACGACATGCACCGCGCGCGAGAAGGTGCCGGACAGCGAGCGGCTGGCCGAGCGCGCGGCCTGTGCGAGGTCGAGCTTGTCGTTGAGGAAGGCGCGCCGCGTGAACTCGCCGGGCTCGGCCACGCGCAGCCCGATGGCGCGGCCGGCATCGAGCACGCGCTCGAGCAGCAGCTGCATCACCACCGGCCCGCCGTGGCCCTGGAGCTCGAGCACGTCCTCGCCGGTATACGAGTGCGGTGCAGGAAAGTGCAGCGCGAGGCCAGTATCGAGCGCACCGCCATCGGCCGCGCGGAACGGCAGCAGCGTGGCCATCCGCGGCGCGAGCGCGCGCCCGCACAGCGCATCGATCACGCCCGAGAGGTCGCGACCCGACACGCGCACCACACCGATGCCGCCCCGACCGGGAGCGGTGGCGATGGCGGCGATCGGGTCGGCGTCGTGGATCGGTGCGGGCATCGGCCGATTCTATCGGGCCGGCCGCGGACAGCGGCTCGGGAGGCGGACGTCAGGCCGCCGAGGGCGGCGTGAACTCGCGCATCATCTGCACGAAGCGCCGCTCGAACGGGAGCAGCGGCATGCCGATGCGCGAGGCGATCCGCGTGGTGTGCACCGGGAAGTCCTCGGGCAGCGCGAGCCTGAGGATGCCGCGGTCCCGTTCCGGGTCGACCGCGATCTCGGCGATCACGCCGATGCCGAAGCCGAGCTCGACGTAGGCCTTGATGACGTCGGAGTCGATCGCCTCGAGCACCACGTTCGGCACCAGGGCGTGCCGAGCGAACGCGGCGTCGATGCCGCGGCGGCCGGTGAACTGCGGCGTGTAGGTGATCAGCGGTTCGGCCGCGAGCTGCTCGACGGTGGGCGCCGTCGCCGCGAGAGCGAGCGGATGCCCGACCGGCACGATCACGCAGTGCCGCCAGGAATACGCGGGGCGAGTGTCCAGCGACGGATGGTCGTCGAGCGTCTCGGTGGCCAGCCCGAAGGTCGCGTCGCCGTGCACGACGTACTCGGCGACCTGCGCCGGATTGCCCTGCAGCAGCTTGAACTGCATGGTCGGGAACTCGGCGCGGAAACGCGCCAGCACCGTGGGCAGCGCGTAGCGCGCCTGGGTGTGGGTGGCCGCGATCGACAGCGTGCCGCCGTGACCGGCGGCGTACTGCTCGCCGACCTTGCGCAGCGCGGCGGCTTCCTCGAGCACGCGCTCGGCAGCCTCGAGGATCTTCTGGCCGGCCTCGGTGAGCGCGGTGTAGCGCTTGCCGTGACGCACGAAGATCTGCACGCCGAGCTCGTCCTCGAGCTCGCGGATCTGCTTGGACAGCGCCGGCTGCGAGGTGTGCAGCACCTCGGCCGCCGCCGTCAGGTTCAAGCCTCGGCGGACGGTCTCCCGGAGCGATCGCAGCTGCTGGAAGTTCACGCCGAGTCCTCGACGCCCGTCAGGCAGCAGCCCGCCCGAACACCGGCTTGCCTTCGATGCGCCGCGTGATGACCCACTGCTGCGCGATCGAGAACAGGTTGTTCACCAGCCAGTACAGCACCAGACCCGCTGGGAAGAAGAAGAACATGACGGAGAAGATGAGCGGCATCCACATCATCATCTTCGCCTGCAGCGGATCCGGCGGCACGGGATTGAGCTTGGTCTGCACGAACATCGAGACCGCCATCAGCAGCGGCAGGATGTAGAACGGATCCGGCGCGGACAGGTCCTTGATCCAGCCGATCCAGGGCGCATCGCGCATCTCGACCGATGCGAACAGCACCCAGTACAGGGCGAGGAACACCGGGATCTGCACCACGATCGGCAGGCAGCCGCCGAGCGGGTTGATCTTCTCGGTCTTGTACAGCTCCATCATCGCCTGGTTCATCTTCACGCGGTCGTCGCCGAAGCGCTCGCGCAGCTGCTGCAGCTTCGGGCCGACCTTCTTCATCTTGGCCATGGAGCGGTAGCTCGCGGCCTGCAGCGGGAAGAAGGCGAGCTTGACGACCAGCGTGAGCAGCACGATCGCCCAGCCCCAGTTCTGCACGATGCCGTGCAGGAACTGCATCAGCGAGAACAGCGGCTTGGCGATGACGGTCAGCCAGCTGTAGTCGACGACCAGGTCGAGCCCGGGCGCGACTTCGGCCAGCACGCGCTGGTCCTGCGGACCGACGTACAGCGTGGCGGCGGCGACGGCGGTGGCGTTCGGCGCGATCTCCTCCATCGGCTCGCGCAGGCGGACCGTGTAGAGGTTGTTGTCGATCTTCGCGGTCTCGAAGGTGCGCGGGGTGCCCTGCTTCGGGACCCAGGCGGCGACGAAGTAGTGCTGGATCACGCCGACCCAGCCGTCGTTGGCGGCCTTCGCATGCTCCTGCTTGCCCTTCTCGATCGTCGGGAAGTCGACCTTCTGGAACTTGTCCTTGTCGGTGTAGATCACCGGGCCGTAGTAGCCGCTGGTGACGAAGGTCGAGGCCAGGCCGTGGGACATGTACGGCGAGTTGCCGTCGCGGGTGAGCTGCATGTAGAGCGTGGGCTTGACCGGGTCGGCGCCGAGGTTGGTCACCTCGGTCTTGACCTCGACCGCATACGAGCCGCGCTTGAGCACGTAGCTGCGGACCAGCCGCACCCCGCCCTGCTCGGCGCTCATCTTCAGCACGACCTGGTCGCTGCCGGCCGCCAGTTCGCGCGTGCCGGACTCGATGGCGAACGGCGTGCGGTGGTTCGGGAGCGTCGTGCCGGCCGCGCCGACCAGCCCGCTCTGTGCGACGTACACGTTGCCCTGGCGCTCGTCGAACAGCACGACGTTGACCTTCGCGTCGGGCTTGTCGGTGTCACGGAACTTCAGCAGCTCGGCGCGCTGGATCTCGCCGCCGATCGGGTCCACGTCGAGCGCGAGCACGTCGTTGGCGATCCGCACCGGCGGCTGGGCGCCGGCAGCAGAGGCCGCGGCACCCGGCACCGCGGCGGGCGCGGTGGACGGGCCGGTCGGCACGGCCGCGGTCGGACCGGGCGCGGGCAACGACCCGTCGGTCTTGGCGGGACCGCCGGCCGCACCAGGTGCCTGGGCGGGCTGCGTCTGGGCGGGCGGGTTGCCGCCGAACATCGACGGATGCCCCTGGTGGCGTTGCCATGCGTCCCAGAGGAACAGCACGGACATGGTGAAGATCACCCACAGGATGGTGCGTTGGGTCTGCATGGCTGGAGGCGGCTTCTACGGACGGTGAGGCGAGGGCGTGCGGTCCTCGCGCGCGGAGCGCGCAGGGTCGCACGGACAGGTCGCGTCGGGCGCGCCGCGATGCGCGGCGTCGCGGATCGCGCGACCGAGATAGGTATGACGAATGGCGAACGTGTCTGGCACCGGGTCGAGGCCCCCGGGATGCCACGGGTGGCAGCGTACCAGCCGCGCGCCCGTCAGCCACAGGCCGCGCACCAGACCGAAGCGCCGGAGTACGTCGAGCCCGTACTCGGAGCAGCTCGGATGGAAGCGGCAGCGCGGGCCGATCACCGGGCTGATGCCGTACCGGTAGACCAGGATGGGCAGGCTCGCGAGACGGGCAGGCAGCCGGCGCAGCACATCGGCGAGCGCCGACAGGGCAGGGCGGGGCGTGGCCATCGTCTCGCTCCGCGCGCCCTCAGGCGACCCGGGCGAGCAGGCCGTCGAGCTCGGCACGCACGAGTCGCTTCAGCACGCCATCGGTCGGGCGTCGCGCGAAGGGCCGAAGCGGACGGCCGTCCGGCCCCTTGGGCGGACTCGCGGGATCCTGAGGCACGGCGACCAGCTGGATGCGCAGCGACAGCGCGTCCAGGCCCGGACGTGCGAGCAGCGTCGCACGATGCGATTCGCGGATGACGCGCCGGATCAGGTTGCGGACCGGCGACGAGGGCACGAGCTTCTTGGGGATGGCCATCATCAGTCGGGGAGTCGCTCCGTCGGTCGCGCGGCGGGCGCCGACCGCGAAATGGGCACCGACCAGCCGCGCAGGACGCTTCGGTCCGGAGCGCGGGGCGCCGGAACGGGCGGGCGGGCTCGCGCCTGCGCGGGCCGCTGCCGCCGGCCTGTTGGCGTCGGAACCGGCGTCGGAACCTGACGCAGCGCCTGCTTGAGCGCCGGACGGACCCGCTTCTGGCACGCGTGCCTGGCGGTGTCCGGCGCGCGGCTCAGACGGCCAGGCGCTTGCGGCCCTTGGCGCGGCGGGCGCGGATGACGGCACGGCCGCCACGGGTCTTCATGCGGACCAGGAAGCCGTGGGTGCGCTTGCGGCGGACCACCGAGGGTTGATACGTGCGTTTCATGGCTGCAGCCGTTTTCGGAAAAAGCCTGCCATTACAACAAGCGCCGCCCCGGCTGTCAATTTGTGCTGGATCGGCGAGAACGAGGCGAAGGAAGGACGACCCCTCTGACAGGGCAGGGCGCCCGAGGTTCCGCTGGCACGCCATCCGGGCGGCGCGCGCACGGCAACGCTGTCCCGGCCGAGCCGGGCGCCGTGCTTTCGACCTGTGGATAAGGTAAAATTCTCGTTTCCTTTCAGTCGACTCGCGTTTCCCGCGCAGCCGGCCCGGTACCCGTCAGCCTCGCCGTTGCATGCCACGGCGAGCCGCGACTTCCTCCCGGCCGGACCCGTCTCACACGCCACGGCCCACGCCACTCCAGACACGACCGATGAACGACCTGTGGCAAGCGTGCGCGTCGCACCTGGAGAGCGAGCTGCCCGCCCAGCTGTACCGCACGTGGATCAAGCCGCTGGTCTTCCTCGGTTACGACGAGGAGGGCCGGATGCTGAAGCTGGGCGCGCCCAATCGCGTCAAGCTCGATTGGGTGCGTGCGCAGTACGGTGACCGCATCGCCGAGCTCGCGTCGCAGCTGATCAACCCCGACGCGAAGGTGAGCTTCGAGATCTCGGCCGCCGCGGAGCTCGATGCGGACCTGCGTGCTGCGGACAGCACCGGACACACGAACGGGAATGGACACGGGAACGGGAACGGACATGCCCAAGGTCCGGGCGTCACCCACGAGTCGCTGCAGATGGCCGCGGGCACGTCGCTGCCGGGGTTCGCGGCGCAGACCGGCGGGTCCGAGTCGCCTGCGGCGAGGGAGCGTGTCACGCTGCCCGGGTTCTCCGCACTGCAGCCCTCGGTATCGCCCGCGGCGGAGCGCTCGCGCCTGAACCCGGACCTGACCTTCGGCACCTTCGTCACCGGCAAGGCCAACGACCTCGCACGTGCCGCGGCGCTGCAGGTCGCGGAGCGGCCGGGCGGGGCCTACAACCCGCTGTTCCTCTACGGCGGCGTGGGTCTGGGCAAGACCCACCTGATCCACGCGGTCGGCAACTCGATCCTCGCACGCGCGCCCGCCGCGAACATCCGCTACATCACCGCCAACCAGTTCTTCCAGGACATGGTGGCCTCGATCCGGCGCCAGTCGGTCGACGAGTTCAAACGGTATTACCAATCCCTCGACCTGCTGCTGATCGACGACATCCAGTTCTTCGCCGGCAAGGAGCGCTCGCAGGAAGAGTTCTTCTATGCCTTCGAGAACCTGATCGCCGAGCGCAAGCAGATCATCATCACCTCGGACACGTATCCGAAGGAGATGTCGGGCATCGACGACCGCCTGATTTCGCGCTTCAACTCCGGACTGATCGTCGCGATCGAGCCGCCCGAACTCGAGATGCGGGTCGCGATCCTGATGCGCAAGGGCGAGTTCGCCGGGCATGCGCTCGACGAGGACGTTGCATTCTTCGTCGCCAAGCACATCCGCCAGAACGTCCGCGAACTCGAGGGCGCGCTGCGCCGGATCCTCGCCTACGCCCAGTTCCGCAACCAGCCGATCACCCTCGACTTGGTCAAGGAAGCGCTCAAGGACCTGCTGTCGTTCAACCGCGGGCAGATCTCGGTCGAGTTCATCCAGAAGACGGTCGCCGACTTCTACAAGATGAAGGTGGCCGACATGTACTCCAAGCGCCGACCGGCCAACATCGCGCTGCCGCGTCAGATCGCGATGTACCTGGCGAAGGAGCTGACGCAGAAGAGCCTCCCGGAGATCGGCGAGCTCTTCGGCGGTCGTGATCACACCACGGTGCTCCATGCGGTCAGGAAGATCGCTGAGCTGAGGCAGCACCGCCCTGAACTGAACCACCAGATCCACGTGCTCGACCAGACGCTCAGGGAGTACCTGTGAGCGCTTCCTCACGGTCTGGGCTGATGTATACGCCTGGGGACAACCCCGTGGACAACCCGGTGGATGGCGGGGGGGTTCTCCGGTGGACGGAGGCGGGACTCGAAGGGAACAACCCGGCTCCGAGACGCGCCGGACACGATTCGTCCCCGTCCGTCCCGCGATCCCACGGCGACCGTGCACAGGGTTCGCACTACCCGCTGAACCAGCACCGGAGCGGGCCGCAGCGGTTGTCCACATATCCACCGACTACAACAACTAGCTAACAACAATCATATAAAAGGAAAAGAGATGTTGATGATCAAGGCGACCCGCGATGCGATCCTGCGCCCGTTGCAGACGGTGGCGGGCATCGTCGAGCGTCGTCACACCCTCCCGATCCTCGCCAACGTCCTGGTCCGCAAGCAGGGCGACCAGGTGTCGTTCC
>JAIYAG010000167.1 GCA_027489195.1 Burkholderiales bacterium
CTGGTGCGGCGGCAGTCTGGACAACCGGTGCAGCGTCGGTCTCGACGACGGGCACCGCGTCGGTCGCGGCCGTCGATGGGGACTGCGCATCGGGCTCGGCAGCAGGCGCCTCGTCGATCGCCGCGGCGGGCGACCCGTCCAGGCGTACGGCGTCCGGAATCGCTTCGGCCTGCGGCTCGATCACGACGATCCGGACGCTGTCGGAAGAAGCGGCGCCAGTCTCGCCTTCGTCTACGGCTTCGGGCTGGGCGATCGGAGTTGCCGCCCGCAGATCCGGCGCCGGGGCGGGCATCGGCGCGGCGTCGCGCACGCCCGGCAGCGGCAGCACCTTGCCCGAGCTCTCGGGCTGCGACAGGGGCTGCGGCGGGGGCGGTGATTCGGGCGCGGGCGGGCTCCAAGGCTCGACGCCGCGTGCTGCCAGCCATGCATCGGTCTCGACGATCGCCTCGGCGAGCCGCGGTGCGAGCCGTGCGATCGCCGCGGCGCGCACCGCCCCGCGCGTGGCGCGCTCGGAGGTGAGCGGGCGCAGCGCATCGAGCGCCGCCGCAGCGAGCACGCTCGCGCCGAGCGGCGCGCGGGTGTCGTCCGAGACCGTTCGGGTGAGCCCGTCGACGCGGCGCAGCGCCACCTCGTAGGCTGCGCCCAGGTGTTCCCGCACGGCATTGCCGACCTCGTCGGCCAGGATCTGGTGATCGAGCTCTTCCTCGCCCAGCAGGCTCAGCATCGGCGGCTCGCCGTCATCGGACGGCGGCGACTGGTTGAGCTCCAGCATGCGGAAGGTGAGGTCGTACAGGCGCGCGAGCGCGCGCTGCGAGCGGCCACCTGCTTCCATCCGCAGCACGGCCGCCGCCGCAACGAGCTGGCGCCGTCCGACGATCGAGGCCGAGAGGTCCGCCGACTGCTCGAGCGTGTCGGCCACTTCGGGCAGCGCCGCCGACAGCGCGCGCACGAATGCCCTCCCCAGCCGCTCTCGCGCTTCGGTGAACAGGGAGAATCGGTCGAGATCGGCCACTGCGCTCGCGTTTCCGGAACCGGTCCGAAGAGGGGAAGACCGCAAGGCTGCGATGCTACGGCATCACCCTGCCGGCCTTTGTGATGGAATCGTCGTCCCGGCCGCCTGCGCGCGGCCTCCAGGCCTGACCTCGCGTCACCCCGAATGACCCCACGACTCGTCGCCGCCTCGTTCGTCGCCGCCTGCGGACTCTTCAGTGCTCCCGTGCAGGCGCAGTACCAGGGCATCGTCAGCCTGCCCCCGGTCGGGCCCGGCGACAGCCGCCTGCTGCTGGGCGGAGCGACCATCCTCCGGCCGGCCTATCTCGGCTCCGACGACCTGACCCTGATGGTGCTGCCGTACATCGACTACGCGAACCGCAGCGGCTTCTTCGCGAGCACCGGCAGCGGCATCGGCTATTCGTTCGTCAACACGGCGACGACGCAGGTCGGCGCGAGGCTCATCCCCCGCTTCGGCCGCCGCGAGAGCCAGTCGTCCGACCTGCGCGGCATGGGCGACATCGGCTTCGGCGCCGAAGCCAGTGTGTACTGGACGCAGGCGCTGTCCCGGGCCTGGACGCTCGGCGTGAACGTCCGCGGCGGGGACAAGGGGGCGGAGTTCGATGCGGGCGTGCGGCGGGACCTGCAGCTCGGGCCGGCCACGCGGATGAGCCTCACCGCGTTCGTCACCGCGGGCAACGCGAAGTCGCAGCAGACCTGGTTCGGCGTCGACGCCGGCCAGTCGCTCGCCTCGGGCTACGCGCCCTACTCGCCGTCGAGCGGGCTGCGCAACGCGCAGCTCGCGCTGTCGGCCAATCACTTCTTCGCCGGGCGCTGGATCGCCATCGGCGGCATCGGGTTCGGGCATCTGCTCGGCGACGCCGCCGACTCGCCGATCGTCCGGCAGCGGACCAACGCGACCGCTTTCGCCGCGATCGGCTACCAGATGTTCTGAGGGTCCCGGACCGATGACGCAGTCCCCCGCACGCGGACCGCTGGACGGCCTGCGGATCGTCGAGTTCTCGGCCTTCGTCGCGGCGCCATCGGCCGGGCTCGCGCTCGCGCAGCTCGGCGCGGACGTGATCCGGGTCGATCCGCCGGGCGGCAACATCGACGCGAACCGGATGCCGGTGAATGCCGAGGGCCGCAGTCTGTACTGGGCGTCGCTGAACCACGGCAAGCGTTCGGTGGAGATCGACCCGCGCGCCCCGGCCGGTCGGCGGCTGCTGCAGGACCTGATCGCCGCGCCGGGCGAAGGCGGCGGCATCTTCGTCACCAACCTCGGGGTCGACGGCGACCTGGGCTACGAGGCGCTGCGTGCGCGCCGCCCCGACGTGATCATGGTGCAGCTGGTGGGCTCGTCGGATGGCGCCAACGCGGTCGACTACACGGTCAACTGCGCCGCGGGCTTTCCGGGGGTCACCGGCGACGGCCGCACCCCGGTCAACCACGTGCTGCCCGCCTGGGACCTGCTCGCCGGCATGACCCTCGCGACGGCGGTGCTGGCCGCCGACCGGCACCGGCGCCTCACCGGCGAAGGCCAGCGGGTGCAGCTCGCGCTGTCCGACGTCGCGTTCGCGGCGACGGCCTCGCTCGGCTACGTCGCCGACGTCGAGGTCAACGGCGGCGCGCGCCGCGCCGACGGCAACTTCCTCTACGGCGCCTATGGCGACGCCTTCCGCACCGCCGACGACCGCTGGGCGATGGTGGTCGCGATCAGCGGCCGGCAGTGGCAGGCCCTGGTGCGCGCGGTCGGCCTCGCCGATGCGCTCGACGCAGCCGCCGCGTCGCTCGGGCATCGGCTCGACACCGAGGCGGGCCGCTGGGAGGCCCGCGAGCTGATCTCGGCGTTCCTGCGCCCGTGGTTCGCGCGGCGCACGCTCGCCGAGGTCGGGGCCGCGCTCTCCGACCGTGCCCTCCTCTGGGGCCCGTATCGGAGCTTCGAGCAGATGCTCGCCGAGGATGCGCGCGTGTCCGAGGCCAACCCGATGTTCGCCCGCATCGACCACCCCGGCTACGGCCGCTTCCTCACCGCGACCAGCCCGCTGGCTTTCGGCGCCACGCCGCGCCCCGCCCCCGCCCCTGCCGCCCGCATCGGTGCCGACACCGCCGCCGTGATGGCCGAGGTGCTCGGCCTCGACGCGGCGGCGATCCTCGCCCTGCAGGCGGCGGGCACGCTCGGCGGCCCGGCCGCGGGCGCGCTCCCTGCTTCGCCAGCCGCACCGGATACCCCGTCATGACCGCCACGCACGCTCCCTCCTCCTCGCCGGCTGCGGCCGCCCTTGCCGACCTCGACGGCGCCTGCGCCGCAGCGCTCGCCGCCGCCGACCGCCTGGTCGATGCGTTGCGCGCCCGCCTGCGCGCGCGTCTGGGCGACGACCCGGACGCCGCCAACCGGGAGCAGGCCCGCACCCACGGGTTCGCCTGGGCGGCGACCTACGTCCGTGCGCTGCACGAGATGCTCGGCTGGTCGCGACGGCTGGCCTCGGCCGGCCGGCTCGGCGAGCTCGAGGCGCTGATGCTGCAGGCCGCCTTCGGCGAGTACCTGGCGCAGCTCGCCGGCGGCCTGCCGATGAGCCAGGGCGAACTGTTCCGCCCGGACCTCATCGACGAGGACGGCGATGCACTGGCCGCCTTCGTCGGCGACTCCGCCGTACGCCGCCTGCGCGCCCGCGGCTTCGCGCCGCCCGTGCGTGCGCGGATCGCGGCGCTGCTCGCCGAAGGGCGCGCAACGCGCTCGTTCGGCGACCCGGCCTACGACGACCCCGCGCTCGCCGAGATCCGCAGCCAGTTCGCGCGCTGGTCGGACGACCATGCCGAGGCGGCGCACCGCTGGCACCTCGCGAACGCACTGATCCCCGATGCGGTGATCGGCGAGCTCGGCGCGCTCGGGGTCTTCGGGCTGACCGTGCCCGAGTCCTGGGGGGGCTCGGGCATGGGCAAGTCGGCGATGTGTGTCGTCACCGAGGAGCTCTCGCGCGGCTGGATCGGGCTGGGCTCGCTCGGCACGCGCACCGAGATCGCCGGCGAGCTGATCCTGGGAGCCGGCACCGAGGCGCAGCGCACCGCGTGGCTGCCCGGACTGGTCGCCGGCACCACCATTCCGACCGCGTCCTTCACCGAGCCGGACACCGGCAGCGACCTCGCGTCGCTGCGCACGCGTGCCGAGCGCGGCACGTCCGCCGACGGCCGCCCGGTCTGGCGGCTGCACGGCAACAAGACCTGGACGACGCACGGTGCACGCAGCGACCTGATGACGCTGCTCGCGCGCACCGACCGCGACACCCCGGGCTACAAGGGACTGTCGATGTTCCTCGTGCCCAAGCCGCGCGGCACCGACACCGATCCCTTCCCCGCGCCGGGCCTGAGCGGCGGCGAGATCGAGGTGCTCGGCTACCGGGGCATGAAGGAGTACGAGATCGCCTTCGACGGCTACGAGATCCCCGGCGATGCGCTGCTCGGCGGCCTCGAGGGCCAGGGCTTCAAGC
>JAIYAG010000172.1 GCA_027489195.1 Burkholderiales bacterium
GCCTGCGGCCAGCGCGGGTCGTCGAGCACCTCGTCGCGCGGCTCGAGGAACACGCCGGCATTGATCAGCGAGCCGCCCCCCAGCCCGCAGCCCACCAGCGCCATCGCGTCGTCGTCGATCCTGAGGTCGAAGAGCGCGTCGCGGTAGCCACGCGGCACGCCGTCCGCGGCGCTCGTGAACTGCACGTGCCCGGGCAGCTCGCCGAGCGTCTCGGCGAATTCGCCGGCGACGAACTCCCGCCCCCGCTCGAACACCCAGACGCTGCGGTGGTCGGCGGCGAGCTCGAGTGCGGCGAAGCTGCCGCCGTAGCCCGAACCGACGACCACCACGTCGCAGGCGCGGGTCCCGGGCCACGGATGCTCCGCCAGGAAGGACTCGGCCGGCTGCGCGAAGCGCGTTCGGGACAGGGGAGGGCGGGAGTCCCGCGCGGCGCTCGGCGTGTTCATGCGACGTATGAAAGCTTGGCCATGACAGCCCGGTCAAGCCCGCCGGCGTGTCGGGTCGACTGCCCGAATGGCTTAGGCCATCCGGGCAATTGCGCGGACCTTCCGACTGACGTGTAATCCGAGCCCAGGGTCCCTCCCCCTCGCCCCTCCTATTGCCGAGTCGCGATGAACCTGCTGCTGATCGATGACCACACGATGTTCCGCAGCGGGCTCAGGTTCCTGCTCGCGCAGATCGATGCCGGGGTCCGTGTCCTCGAGGCGGGCAGCTGCGCCGAGGCGCGTGGCTACCGTGACGAGCCGATCGACCTGGTGCTGCTCGACCTCTCGATGCCCGGTCCGTCGGGCGTGGCCGCGATCGAGGATGTCCGCGCCGCCTTCGCCAGTGCGACCCAGATCATCGTGTCGGGCGAGGACGATCCCTGCCTGATGCACCGCTCGATCGCGGCCGGCGCTGCCGGCTTCATCCCCAAGTCCTCGTCTCCGGCGGCGTTCGCCGACGCGCTGCGTCGCGTGCTGGCCGGCGGCACCTACCTGCCGCCGCAGGCGCTGCGCGGCCGCGCCGTGGCGGGCACGCGGCCGCTGTCGGCGGTCGTCGACGGCCTGTCCGCCAGGCAGTCCGAGGTGTTCGGACGTGCGGTTCACGGCCTGACCCGCGACACCATCGCCCGCGAGCTCGAGCTCTCCGAGGATGCGGTGGACGATGCCCTGTCGGTCGCGCTGCGGGCGCTCGGCGTCGCCGACCGCACCGAGGCGGTCTACGCCACCGCGCGGCTCGGCGTCAGCGTTCCGGCGCGCCTCCCGGCGCACGCTCGCTGACGCTGCGCCGCAGCCACCCGGCCAGCGTCCGCTCCGAGACCGGCTTGCGGTAGACCGCCACGTCGGCCGCGCGGTCCGGGCCGCGGTCGGCGGTCTCGAGGTCGCCGGTCACGATCGCGGCGGGCAGGCCGGGGCACAGCGCGCGCGCCCGCGCGACGGCGTCGAATCCGTCGCCGCGGCCGCCCAGCCGGTAGTCGGCGATCAGCGCCGCGGGCGGCGGACCCCGCCAGCCGCCCAGGGCGTCGAGCAGCGCCTCGGTGGTCTCGAACACATGCGGCCGGCAGCGCCACGCGAGCAGCATCTCGGTCATCGCGATGCGCACCCGCGGGTCGTCGTCGAGCACCAGCACGTCGAGCGAGTCGGGTGCTGCGGGCTCGGCCGTGCCGCCGACGTGCGCCTGCGGCGCATCGGGCGCGGCGGCGGTGCCGGCGACGAGTTCGAGGACGACGGTGAAGGTGCTGCCCGCGCCCTCGGTCGAGCGCAGCTCGATGCGGTGACCGAGCAGCTCGCAGAGCCGCCTCACGATCGCCAGGCCCAGGCCCGAGCCGCGCTCGGGCGCGCGGTTGGGGTTGCGCAGCTGGTGGAACTCGTCGAAGACCCGTTCGAGATCGGCCGCGGGAATGCCGCTGCCGGTGTCGCGCACGGCCAGCAGCACCCGTGGCCCATCGGCGGCGGCCGTGACCTCGACCTCGCCGCGCTCGGTGTACTTGATCGCGTTGTCGATCAGGTTGCGCAGCACGCGTTCGAACAGGAACGGATCGGTGCGCACCAGCAGGCCATCGTCGACGCGCAGGTGCAGCGCCAGCCCCTTCTGCGCGGCCGCCACCGACAGCTCGCCGACCACCGGCTCGACCAGGGTGTGCAGCCCGACCTCGCTGACCGAGGCGCTGACCGCGCCGGCATCGAGCTTCGAGAGGTCGAGCAGCCCCGAGAACAGCTTGTCGAGCGAGGCGGCCGCCGACTGGATGTGCTGCACGAACTGCTGGCGGTTCTCGGCATTGCCGCGCTCGAGCAGCGACGAGAACAGCATCAGGGTGTGCAGCGGCTGGCGCAGGTCGTGGCTGGCCGCGGCCAGGAAGCGCGACTTCGACAGGCTCGCCTCCTCGGCCGCGTGGCGGGCCTGCTGCGCCGCCTCGGTCTCGCTGCGCAGACGCTCGAGCAGCACGTCCTTCTCGCGGCTGATCCGCACCGAGCCGATGAAGTCACGGCTGATGCGCAGGGAGAACCGCGTCATCAGCAGCCCCAGGCCGGTCAGCGCGAGGGCCGGCGCCCAGCCCACGTCGCTGTGGGTCGCCCAGTAGGCGATCATCGACCCGAAGTTGATCCAGGCGCCGGTCGCGAAGGTGGGCGGATGCGTCGACGCATTGATCAGCGCGCCCAGCGAGTAGAGCGCGAGGAGCATGGTCACGAGGAACAGCAGCGGCGGATCCTCGGTCTGCAGCGAGTTCAGCCAGATGCCCGCGCCGACCGCGATCGTGTTCATCACCGTCAGCCACCACAGCCGCTCCTCGGCGCGCGCGACCTCGGCGGGCGGTGCGTCCTCCGGCATCGCGGCGATCGGCACGCACAGCCGCTGGTTGACGATCGCGGCGGCGGCGACGATCGCGCCCCAGACCAGGCTCGGCCAGCCCCCGCCCATCCAGGCGAACAGCCCGCCGATGGCGACCGCGATGCCGGCGACCACCGGTCCGGTGTGGATCGACTGCGTGGCGCGCAGCCGCACCGAGCGCGCGGCGGCGAGGCGGTCGGTCTCGTCGGAGCCGACGCCGATGGGTGATCGATAGGGGATCAGGGGAGGTTCTCCGGGACGTGCTGCGCAGCGCTCCGACCGCCGCGATGCGGTCGAGGTTAACCGCTGCCGAGTTCGGGCGGCAATGCGACCCGCGCGGGCACGGGTCATGCCGATGACTCCGCGCGACGCCGCGCGGCGGGCGGTCAGCGTGCCGTCATGTTCCGCCCGCGTTCGTGTCCCGATCGTGTCCGATTCCGTCCTGCAGAGGGGGTTTCATGAGCCATCCGTCCGTCGATCCCACGCCCTCCGCAGGCATCCCGCCAGCGATGGGTCTGACGCGCGCGCCCCGGCATCGACCCGACCCGCTCGATCCGGCCGCGCCCGATCGGCCGATGCCCGGCACGCCGCATCCCGAGGAGCCGGCCGAGCCGCCGGATCCGATGCCCGAGCGAGGGGCGCGCGTTGGCCGATCGGCCAGTGCCCGCGACCCCCCGGACTGGCCGTGCGTCGGATGGTCGCGGCGCCGCGGGTCCGCAAGACTAAGGACTCGCCGTCGGTCCAACCGGGAGTCCGCCTTGTTCACCTCCGCATCCTCCGAACTGCACGCCCCGCCCCTGCCGGTCACCGCGCCTTCGGCGCGCGTGTCGCCGAACCCGCCTTCGCCGATCCCGACCCACGCCGCCGTCACCGGGCCGGACCTGGCCGACCTGATCGACGATCCCTGGCTCGCGCTGTCGGCCGACGGCGTGCTGCTGGGCGCGAACCGGGCCGCGCGGCGCCTGCTGCAGGCCGGCGACACCCTGGTGCTCGAGCGGGGTCGCGTGGTGCCCGCCGACCTGCGGCTGCGCGTGACCTGGCGCGCGGCGCTGGACGAGGCGCGGGCAGGCCGACGCCGGCTGCTGTGGTCGCGCGAGGCCGAGGCGCGCTCGCTGTCGCTGCAGCCCGGCGGCGCGAACGCGCCGGTGCTGCTGCGGGTCGGCGACGACTCGACCGGGCGACTGCGCCGGCTGTGGGCCTATGCCCAGGCGCACGCGCTGTCGGCCCAGGAGACCCGGGTGCTCGAGGCGCTGGCCGACGGCGAGTCGCCGGCCGGCGTCGCGCGCCGCCACCAGGTGGGCATCTCCACCGTCCGCACCCAGATCCGCGGCATCGTCACCAAGGCCCGGGTGGGCGGGATGCGCGAGCTGCTCGCGCACATGGCGCGCGTGGTGGGCTGAGCGCCGCGCGTCGCCGCGGACCGGCCAGGCGCAGGCGCGGCCCGAGGAAGGCCGGCGCGGCCCGCCGATCCGTCAGCGCGGTCCGGTGATGTGCGCGAACAGCGCCGAGACGTCCTGCGTGCCCAGGCCCGCGCGCCGCGCCGACTGCATCTGGCTGCGCACCAGCGCCGCGACCGGCGCCGGCCGGTCGAGCTCCTGCGCCAGACCGAGGAAGTAGCGCAGGTCCTTCTCCATCAGCCCGAGCTGGAACTGCGGCGAGAAGTCGCCCGCGGCCATCTTCGGGATCTTGGTCTTCACGAGACGCGAGCCGGCCGCCCCCTCGCCGAGCAGCTCGCGGACCGCCTCCGGGTCGAGGCCCGCGGCGAGCGCCACCGACATCGCCTCGGCGAGCGCCGCGTTCATCGTGCCCGACAGCATGTTGTTGATCAGCTTGATCGTGGCGCCCGTGCCGGAGTCGCCCATGTGGCGCGACATCCTGCCCATCGCCGCGAACAGCGGCTGCGCCGCATCGAACGCGGCCCGCGGGCCGCCGACCATGAACACCAGCTCGCGGCCGCGGGCCTGGGCGATGCTGCCCGACACCGGCGCGTCGAGATGGTGGACGCCGCGAGCCGCGGCCGCGCGCGAGACCTCGCGGCCCATCGCCGGCGTGTTGGTGCTGCTGTCGACGATCGTGGTGCCGGGGGCGGCCGCGCCGACCACGCCGTGCTCGCCGAGCATCACCTGCCGGGTCGCCTCGTCGTCGGCCACCATCGAGACGACGAAGCTCGCGCCCCGCACCGCCTCGGCCGGCGTCGCGCAGACGGTCGCGCCCCGTGCGGCGAACGGCTCGGTGCGGCCGGGGCCGCGGTTCCAGACCCGCAGCGCGAAGCCGGCGGCCAGCAGGTTCTCGGCCATCGGCGCGCCCATCGCGCCCAGGCCGGTGAAGGCGATCGGGGTGCTCATCGTGAACCTCCGGTGTCGGCGCCGCCCGGAGGCAGCGGGGGGTAGCTGAAGTCGAGCCGCTCGAGCAGGCGGGCGCCGGTCGGGCGCAGCGCCGCCTGCGGCGGCTTGGTCGGGCGCGACAGCGCGCGCCCCCAGGCGAGTTCGGGCCCGTCGCGCAGCCCGTCGCGGGGCAGGCCGCTGACGGCGTCCACGCGCAGCGTCACGCGGCTGTGGCCGCGCTCGGCCCAGGCGTCGTAGCGCAGCACCACCGTGCCGGGCCGGGCATCGGCCGCATCGGCCGGATCGCGCTCGCAGCCGCCCTCGGGTGCGAGCCGCATCGCGTCGCTCGCGCGGCCCTCGGCGGGCGCGGTGCGCAGCGCGTGGCCGTCGAGCACCCAGCGCTCGCTGGCGCCGTCACGGTGCAGCGCGAACCGGTGCACGCCGTCGGCGGGCCGGCCTGCGGTCACCTCGGCGCTCAGCACCACGCGGGGCCGCGCGTCGAGCCGCGCGAGCGCCGCGGCGACCGCGTCGCAGCCGGGCGGGACGGCGTCGGCGCTCATCCGCGGGCGGCGCGCTCGCGCTCGAGCATGCGCACCAGCGCATGCAGCGCGCGGTTCATCGGCACCGGCACGCCGAGCGCGGCGACGTGCGGGCCGCGCCCGATCAGCGTCACCGGGGCACCGGCCGGCGCGAGCTTCGCGCCGTAGTGGCATCCGACCGCCCCCGCCCCGAACACCGCGATGTCCGGCCAGGCACCCGCGCCCGGCTCCGATCCTGCGCCTGCCCTGCCGCCTGCCATGTCTCTCCCCGCGCGCCGTGGCGGCGCGGTCGTCGTCGTCATCCTGATCGGTCCATTCTAGGCGGGCCGTAGAATCGGGCGGTTCCATCTTTCCGGGGGCTCCATGATCGGGCCGTTCTTCGCTCCGCAGCGCTTCGAGGATCCCGAGGCGGCGCTCGCCCGGGTCCGCGAGATCTACGACGCCGGCGTCGCCCACCTGCGCGAGGCACTCGGCCGCTACGTGGCCGGCGACGACGATATCGGGCGCGTGCGCGCCTGCTATCCGTTCGTGCGGGTCGAGACCGACACCGTGGCCCGTGCCGACTCGCGCCTGGCCTACGGCTTCGTCGCCGGACCCGGCACCTTCGAGACCACGCTGACCCGGCCGGACGTGTTCGGCCAGTACTACGCCGAGCAGTTCCGGCTGCTGGTCGCCAACCACGGCGTGGCGCTCACGGTGGGCACCAGCCACCAGGCGATCCCGGTGCACTTCGCCTTCGCCGAGGGCGCCCACGTCGAGGCCGAGCTCGATCCGACGCGGCTGCTGCGCATGCGCGACCTGTTCGACCTGCCCGACCTCGCGTCGATGGACGACGGCATCGCCAACGGCACGCACGAGCCGGCGCCGGGCGAGCCCGAGCCGCTGTCGCTGTTCACCGCGCCGCGCGTGGACTACTCGCTGCACCGCCTGCGCCACTACACCGGCTGCTCGCCCGAGCACTTCCAGAACTTCGTCCTTTTCACCAAC
>JAIYAG010000412.1 GCA_027489195.1 Burkholderiales bacterium
GATGGCCTCCGAGCCCTGGTACCGGGTCGGCCCGCACGACGTGTTCCCCGAGGAGTTCGGCACCTTCCTGCTCGGCGACCCGCGCGTGCGGCGGATCTTCGAGCACCACCACGGCGACCTGCTCGACGCGGCCTTCTGGCAGCGCAAGCAGGCCCACGTGCGCGCCGGCCGCTTCGACGACGTCTTCCCCTACCCGGAGTCGGTCCGATTCCGGAACCGCTATGATCAGCTGGAGGCCGCCCCGACGGGCGACCCCGCACCACCGGCTGCGGGCGCCGCCGCGCCCGAGCCCCACGCCAGAGCCTGAACACCAGGAGACCCGTCATGGCCGATCCCGTCGTCATCGTTTCCGTCGCCCGCACCCCCATCGGGGCCATGATGGGCGAGCTGTCGTCCTTCGCCGGCCACCAGCTCGGCGCCCACGCCATCAAGGCCGCGGTCCAGCGCGCCGGGCTGTCGCCCGAGCAGGTGCAGGAAGTCATCATGGGCTGCGTGCTGCCCGCCGGCCAGGGCCAGGCCCCGGCCCGCCAGGCCACGCTGGGCGCGGGCCTCCCGATGTCGGTGGGCGCCACCACCATCAACAAGGTCTGCGGCTCCGGCATGAAGGCCGCGATGCTCGCGCACGACCTGCTCGCCGTCGGCAGCCAGGACGTGGTCGTCGCCGGCGGCATGGAGAGCATGTCGAACGCGCCCTACCTGATGCTCAAGGGCCGCGGCGGCTACCGCTACGGCCACGGCACGCTGTTCGACCACATGGCGCTCGACGGCCTCGAGGACGCCTACGAGAAGACCCCCAACGGCGGCGGCAAGTCGATGGGCCAGTTCGCCGAGGACTGCGCGGGCAAGTACACCTTCACCCGCGAGGAACAGGACCGCTACGCGATCACCTCCACCGAGCGCGCCAAGACCGCGAACACCGACGGCTCGTTCGCCTGGGAGATCGCCGGCATCACCGTCGCCGGCCGCAAGGGCGACGTCGTGATCGACAAGGACGAGAGCCCGTTCAAGGCCAACCCCGAGAAGATCCCGACGCTCAAGCCCGCGTTCCGCAAGGACGGCACCGTGACCGCCGCCACCTCGTCGTCGATCTCCGACGGCGCGGCCGCGCTGGTGATGATGCGCGCCTCCACCGCCGAGAAGCTCGGCGTCAAGCCGATCGCCCGGCTGGTCGCGCACGCGACGCACTCGCAGGAGCCGCAGTGGTTCACCACCGCGCCGGTCGGCGCGATCGCCAAGCTCTACGCCAAGACCGGCTGGTCGACCGCCAACGTGGACCTGTACGAGATCAACGAGGCGTTCGCGGTGGTCGCGATGGCCGCGATGAAGGAGCACGGCCTGCCGCACGAGAAGGTCAACCTGCACGGCGGCGCGGTGGCCCTCGGCCACCCGATCGGCGCCTCCGGCGCGCGCCTGATCGTCTCGCTCATCGGCGGCCTTCGCAAGACCGGCGGCAAGCGCGGCGTGGCCTCGCTGTGCATCGGCGGGGGCGAGGCGACGGCGGTCGCCGTGGAGCTGATGTGAGCGGCGGCGCGGCGGCGCGCGGGCGGCGCTGATGCCGACCGCGCTCATCCTCGGCGCATCGCGGGGCATCGGCCTCGAGTTCGTGCGCCAGTACCGCGAGGCGGGCTGGACCGTCTTCGCCACCTTCCGGGGCGAGGACGACCGGGTCCGCCTGCGCGACCTCGGCGCGCACACGCTCAAGCTCGACGTGCAGCGCGTCGAGGACATCGCCGGCATCGGCTGGCAGCTCGACGGCGAGCGGCTCGACGTGGCGGTGGTCAACGCGGGCGTCTACGGGCTGCGCACCAGCAGCGTCCAGTCGCCGCCCTCCGACGAGCAGTTCGACCTGGTGATGCGCACCAACGTGCTCGGCGCGATGCGGCTGATGCCGCTGCTCGCGCCGCTGCTCGCGCCCGCCCAGGGCACGCTCGCCTTCGTCTCGAGCAAGATGGGCTCCATCACCGAGGCGCAGGCGAGCTACGGCATGCTCTACCGGGTCTCCAAGGCGGCGGTGAACATGGTGGCCAAGATGGCGCACAGCGACTACTCGCCGATGGGCGTGCGGGTGCTGTCGCTGCATCCGGGCTGGGTCCGCACCGACATGGGTGGCCCGAACGCCGAGGTCGCGGTCGGCGACAGCGTCGCCGGCCTGCGCAGCGTGCTGGCCGACCGCGCCGCGTTCCCGAGCGGCGGCTTCTTCGACTGGCGCGGCCAGCCCATCGCATGGTGAGCGCGCGCAGGCTGATCTCCTCCGGCTCGTCCTTCGAGCGCCTGGCCGGCTATTCGCGCGCGGTCATCGACGGCCGGGACGTGCACGTCTCGGGCACCACCGGCTTCGACTACGCGACGATGACCATCGACGAGGACCTGCTGGTGCAGACCCGGCAGTGCCTCGCCAACATCGCCGATGCGCTCGCGCAGGCCGGCTGCACGCTCGACGACGTGGTGCGCGTGCGCTACCTGTTCACCGACGCGGCCTACTTCGAGCGCGCCGCGCCCCTGTTCGGCGAGGCGTTCGCGCGGGCGCGGCCGGCGGCCACCGCGATGATCGTCGGCCTGGTCGATCCGCGGATCAAGATCGAGATCGAGGTCGACGCGCGCGTGCCGGCGACCGACGCCCCGCCCGAGCGAGACTGGGGCCCGCAGCCGGGCGCCTGAGAAGCCCTGAAGCGCCTGAGCGGGCATGGCGAGGGCGGAGGAGGCCGGGGCAGTGCCGGGCCGTAGATTGAGGAGACGACGATGATCCTGAACGAATCGCTGACCATGGTCCGCGATGCGGTCCGCAGCTACGTGAGCGAGCAGGTGGCGCCGCACGCGGCCCGCTGGGATCGCGAGGCCACCTTCCCCGCCGAGGCGCTGCGCGGGCTGGCTGCGCTCGGCTGCTACGGCGTGGCGGTGCCCGAGCGCTGGGGCGGCGCGGGCCTCGACTACACCGCGCTGGCGGTGATCCTCGAGGAGATCGCCGCCGGCGACGGCGCCACCTCCACCGTGGTGTCGGTCAACAACTGCCCGGTCTGCTCGATCCTGATGGCCTTCGCCGACGACGCGCAGAAGGACCGCTGGCTGGTGCCGCTGGCGCGCGGCGAGATGCTCGGCGCGTTCTGCCTGACCGAGCCGCACGTCGGCTCCGATGCGTCGGCGCTGCGCACCACCGCGCGCCGCGAGACCGGCCCCGACGGCCGCGTCGAATACGTGATCGACGGGGTCAAGCAGTTCATCACCTCGGGCAAGCACGCCGACGTCGCGATCGTGATGGCGGTGACGGACAAGGCCGCCGGCAAGCGCGGCATCTCGGCGTTCCTCGTGCCCACCGCCACGCCCGGCTACGTGGTCGCGCGGCTCGAGGACAAGGTCGGCCAGCACGCCTCCGACACCGCGCAGATCCGCTTCGAGCACTGCCGCGTGCCGGCCGCCAACCTGCTGGGCGAGGAGGGTCAGGGCTACCGGATCGCGCTGTCGGGGCTGGAGGGCGGGCGCATCGGCATCGCCTCGCAGTCGGTGGGCATGGCGCGCGCGGCCTTCGAGGCGGCGCTGCGCTACGCCAAGGAGCGCGAGGCCTTCGGCACGCCGATCTTCCAGCACCAGGCGGTGCAGTTCCGGCTCGCCGACATGGCCACCTCGATCGAGGCCGCGCGCCAGCTCATCCTGCACGCCGCGGCGCTGAAGGACGCCGGCCAGCCCTGCCTGAAGGAGGCGGCGATGGCCAAGCTCTTCGCCTCCGAGATGGCCGAGCGGGTCTGCTCCGACGCCATCCAGGTGCACGGCGGCTACGGCTACGTGTCGGACTTCCCGGTCGAGCGGATCTGGCGCGACGTGCGCGTCTGCCAGATCTACGAAGGCACCAGCGACATCCAGAAGATTCTCATCGGGCGCGCGCTCGCCAACGAGGGCTGACACAGACATGGACACCGTGATGCTGCAGGCGATCGACGGCATGGAGGTCAGGGCCTTCGTCGCACGTCCCGACGGCGATCCGAAGGGCTGCGTAGTGGTCGCGCAGGAGATCTTCGGGGTCAACGACCACATCCGCTGGGTGATCGCCGAGCAGTACGCGCGCGCCGGCTACCTCGCGGTCGCGCCCGCCTTCTTCGACCGGATCGAGCCGGACGTCGAGCTCGGCTACACGCCCGAGGGCACGGCGCGTGGCCGCGCGCTGGTCGACGCGCTCGGCCTGGACGCGCCGCTGCGCGACATCCGCGCCGCGGCGCTGCAGGTCGGCCAGGGGCTGCCCACCGGCGTGGTCGGCTACTGCTGGGGCGGCACGGTCGCCTACCTGGCGGCGACGCGCCTCGGGCTGCCCGCGGTCGGCTACTACGGCGGGCGCACCGCGCCCTACCTGCACGAGCGGCTGCAGGCGCCGGCGATGCTGCACTTCGGCGAACACGACAAGCTCATCACGATGGAGACGGTGCGGCGCATCAGCAGCACGCATCCCGACCTGCCCTGCCACGTCTATCCGGCCGGCCACGGCTTCAACCGCTTCGGCCACCCCGACTGGCACGCCGACTCGGCCGACACCGCGCTCGCGCGCACCCTCGCCTTCTTCCGACAGCACCTCGCCCAATGACCACCACCTCCCCCCGCATCCGCGTCGCGCTCGCCGGCGTCACCGGCTGGGCCGGCGCCCCCCTGGCGCGCGGCATCGTCGCCGCCCCCGATCTGCAGCTGGTCGCCGGCATCGCGCGGCGCGCCGCCGGCAAGTCCGTCGGCGACGCGCTCGGCATCGACTGCGCGGCCCCGGTCGTGGCCACCGCCGCCGAGGCCCTCGCGCAGGGCGTCGACGTGTTCTTCGAGTACAGCAAGCCCGACATCGCGATCGTCAACGTGCTGGCCGCCGTGCAGGCCGGCGCGCACGTGGTGGTCGGCACCTCGGGGCTGTCCGACGAGGAGTACGCCCGCATCGACATCGCCGCACGCGCCGCCGGGCGCGGCGTGCTCGCCTGCGGCAACTTCGCGATCACCGCGGTGCTGCTGCAGAAGTTCGCCGAGATGGCGGTGAAGTGGCTGCCCGACGTCGAGCTGATCGACTACGCCAAGGCCGGCAAAGCCGACGTGCCCTCGGGCACGGTGCGCGAGCTGAGCGTGCGCCTGGGCGCAGCGCGCGGCGAGGCGCGGTCCTCCGCGCTGCCGCTCGCGAAGCTGCGCGGGCCCGTCGAGACCCGCGGTGCGGAGATGTCCGGCATCCCGGTGCACGCGGTGCGCGTGCCGGGCTTCGTGCTCGGCGTGGAGGTCATCTTCGGTGCCGAGGACCAGCGGCTGCACCTGCGCCACGAGGCCGGCGGCAGCGCCGAACCCTACGTGCCGGGGGCGCTGCTCGCGATCCGCCGCGTGGCGGGGCTGACGGGCGTGGTGCGCGGGCTCGACCGCGTGATGCAGGACTGATCGCAGGACCGAGTGCAGGACTGAGCTCGCGGGCCCCGGGCCCGCCGGAGAACCGACGATGGCCACCGATTTCACCCTCTACTGCTTCGCCCAGTCCGGCAACGCCTACAAGGCGGCACTGATGCTGAACCTGTGCGGCGCCGACTGGACGCCGCGCTTCGTGGACTTCTTCAACGGCGAGACGCGCACCGACGCGTACCGCGCGATCAACGTGATGGGCGAGGTGCCGGTGCTCGAGCACCGTGGCCGGCGCCTGTCGCAGTCGGGCGTGATCCTCGACTACCTGGCGCACACGCTCGGTCGCTTCGACTGGGAGGGCGAGGAAGAGCGGCGCGAGGTGCTGCGCTGGCTGCTCTGGGACAACCACAAGCTCACCAGCTACACCGCGACGCTGCGCTTCCTGATGGCGCTGTCGAAGGACCCGAACCCGGCGGTCGTCGAGACCTTCCGCGCCCGCGCGCTGACTGCGATCAAGGTGCTCGACACGCAGCTCACCGGCCGCGAATGGGTGGCGCTCGACAAGCCCTCGATCGCCGACCTGTCGATCTGCGGCTACCTGTGGTTCAACGACGAGTTCGGCGTCGATTGGGCGACCTACCCGGCGATCCGCGCGTGGCTCGGCCGGCTGCAGGCGATGC
>JAIYAG010000378.1 GCA_027489195.1 Burkholderiales bacterium
CCGCCCTCCTCCACCATTCCGCACGGCCCCGCCCCATGGACGCCGACGACATCGCCTACCTGAGCGCGACCGACCTGGTCGCCGCGTACCGCGACCGGACCCTGTCCCCGGTCGAGGTGACCCGCGTCGCGCTCGCGCGGATCGACGCACTGAACCCGAAGGTCAACGCCTTCATCCTCGTCGACCACGAGGCCGCGCTGCGCGACGCACGCGCCTCCGAGGCGCGCTGGCTGCGCGGCGAACCCGCCGGCCCCCTCGACGGCGTGCCGACCTCGGTCAAGGACCTGCTGCTGGCGCGCGGCTGGCCGACGCTGCGCGGCTCGCGCACCACCGACCCCGCCGGGCCCTGGGACGTCGACGCGCCCTCGACCGCGCGGCTGCGCGAGGCCGGCGCCGTGCTGCTCGGCAAGACCACCACCCCCGAGTTCGGCTGGCGCGGCAGCACCGACAGCCCGCTGTCGGGCATCACCCGCAACCCCTGGGACCTGCGCAAGACGCCGGGTGGCTCCTCGGGCGGCGCGGTGGCCGCGATCACCGCCGGCATGGGCGCACTCGCCACCGGCACCGACGGCGGCGGCTCGATCCGCATCCCGGCGGCCTTCACCGGCACGGTCGGCATCAAGGCACATTTCGGCAGGGTGCCCGCGTGGCCGCTGTCGCCGATGGGCACGGTCGCCCACGTCGGCCCGCAGGCGCGCACCGTCGAGGACGCGGCCCTGATGCTCGACGTGCTGGCGCGCCCCGATGCGCGCGACTGGATGGCGCTGCCCCCGCCCCCCGGGAGCTGGGCCGCGGCGCTCGCGGGCGACGCGTCGCGCGCAGGCTGCTTTCCGCTCGGCACCGACCTGCGCGGGCTGCGCATCGCGTACAGCCCGCGGATGGGCTACGTGCAGTGGGTGGACCCCGAGATCGAGGCCGCGGTCGCGAAGGCCGCCGAGGTGTTCGCGTCGCTGGGCGCCACCGTCGAGCGCGTCGACCCGGGCCTCCCCGACCCGGCCTGGATCTTCGCGACCCACTGGTTCTCGTCGGCCCGCAACCTGCTGCACCGCCTGCCCGAGGCGCAGCTCGCGCAGCTCGACCCCGGGCTGCGCGGCTCGATCGAGTTCGCGGCCCGCTACACGATCGACGACTTCCTCGATGCGCAGAAGGCCCGCGGCGAGCTGGCCGTCGCGATGCAGCGCTTCCACGGCGACTGGGACCTGATGCTCACGCCCGGCACCGCCGCGCAGCCCTTCGACGTCGGCCGCGTGATGCCCGACCTGCCGCCGGGCGTGACGCCGCTCAACGAGAACGACTGGACCTGGTGGACCCCGTTCTCCTTCCCGTTCAACCTCACGCAGCAGCCGGCGCTGGTGATGGGCTGCGGGTTCTCGACGGCGGGCCTGCCGCTGTCGCTGCAGCTCGTCGCGCCGAACCACCGCGAGGACCTGTGTTTCCGGGCCGCACGCGCCTACGAGCAGGTCACGCCCTGGGGGGCCATGCGGCCGCCGATCGCCTGACGTGAGGGCCGCGCGCGACGCCGGTCGGCCCGAGCGGCCCGACGCACCCGACGCGTCGTCGACACCGCCCGCGCCCGACGCGAGCCTGCAGGTCTCGATGTGGCTGGGCGGCGTGCTCGTCGCCGCATCGCTGTCTCTGGTCGGCGTGGCCGCGCTCGCACCGCGCATCCTCGAGACGCTGGCGCTGCCGCCCACCGCGATCGGGCTGTTCTCCTCGGTGGTCTGGGGCACGGCCATCCTCGCCTCGTCCGCCGGCGGCGCGCTGGTGGCGCGCTGGGGCGCCTGGCGCGTGTCGCGCGCCTGCCCGCTGCTGTGCGCGGCGGGCCTGCTCGCGGTGGCCGCCGGCGAGCCCTGGCTCTTCTGGGTCGGCGCGGTGGTGATCGGACTCGGGCAGGGGATCGAGACCCCGCCGTCCTCGCAGCTGCTCGGCCACCACGTGCCGATCCCGAAGCGCCCGCTGTACTTCTCGCTCAAGCAGTCCGGCGTGCAGGTGGGCGCCGTGCTCGCCTCGCTCGGCCTGCCGGCGATCGCGCTCGTCTGGGGCTGGCGCGTGGCACTCGTGGCCGTGGTCGCAGTGCTGCTCGCCTTCGCCTCAACGCTCGGCGTGCCGGCGCGGCGGTTCCCGGTGCCCGACGCGCCCCGCAGCGCCCCCTCCGGCCTGCGCGCGCTGCTCGGCTGGGCGCGCCCGCTGCGGCGCCGTCCGGGGCTGATGCGGCTGTCGCTGGCGGCCGCCGCGTTCGGTGCGACCCAGGTCTGCGTGAACAGCTTCCTCGTGACCTGGGCGGTGCTCGAGCGCGACCTCGACCTCGCGGGCGCCGGGCTGCTGGCGGCCACCGCGCAGGGCGCCGGGCTGCTCGCGCGCCCGCTGTGGGGCTGGGTCGCGTCGCGCGCCGGCGATGCCCGCGTCGTGCTGCGCGCGCTCGGCCTCGTGATGGCCGCCTGCGGGCTGCTGCTCGGACTGCTGGGCGCGCAGGCGCCGATGCTCCTGCTCGCGCCGCTCGCGGCCTGCTACGGCCTGAGCGCGAGCGGCTGGAACGGCGTGTTCCTCGCCGAGGTCGCCACCCGCGCCGAGCCGACCGAGATCGCCTCGACCTCGGCGGCGGCGATGGTGCCGCTGTTCATGGGCCTGGTGGTCGGACCGCTCGCGTTCGCCGCGGCGGGCGAGGCACTGGGGCTGTCGAGCGGCTTCGTGGTGATGGCGGCGGTGTCGCTGGCGGGGGTGCTGCTGCTGCCGAGGGGCGGGCGCCGGTGAGCGATCAGCCCGACGCGCCCGCTCAGCGGACCTCGATCCCCCGCTCGCGCAATGCCGCCACGATGCGCCGCCGCTCGCCCGACACGTCGGCGAGCCGCTCGCGGCGCGCGTCGCGCACCTCGGTCGCATCGTAGGGCCTGAACCCGGCCGGCACGGTCGACGGCGAGAACCGCCGCAGCATCCAGTTGGTCAGCTCGGCCACCTCGTGGTCGGCGATCCGCGCCTGCGCGACGCCGGGCACCTGCAGCACGAAGCGCCGGGCTTCGGGGGTCGACATGAAGTGCCCGAGATTGCCGCGCAGGTCGGGCACCGAGCCCGCGTGACCCGCGCCGTCCGCGCCGTGACAGCCCGAGCAGTGGAGCACGAAGAGCGACTGCCAGTGGCCGTCGCCGGGCACGCTGCCGGGCCGCGTCGCGATGACGTTGGGCGTGTCGGGCACGACGCGCGGGCCATAGGTGGGCGCGAGGCCGGCGGCGCAGGCCGCGCCCGCGGCCATCACGAGGGCGGCCGCGCCGAGGATCCCGCGCACGACCGGACCGACCGGCGCGACCCGAGCCCTCATCGACTCACCCCTTCTGCGCGATCCCGACCACGACCGCCGTCGTGCAGTGGAACATCTGCGACGTGGTATTGGCCATGCACCAGTTGACGTCGTTGTGGATGCCCATCGCGTAGCCGGGGCGCTCGCCGTGGTTGGTGTTGCAGAAGCACCGGCCGCAGGAGGTCTTGCCGCAGCAGTCGTTGTACGAGATCAGGTAGTCGCGCCCGTCGCGCGGGTTGCGGCAGGTGCCGATCCAGGCCACGGTCGAGGCCTCGGTGCCCGGCGGACAGGTGGTGGGCGAGCCGCCGCAGCACGAGCACAGGTAGCCGTCGAACGCGCAGTAGCGCCAGTAGTCGCACTTGGAGGTGTCGCCGTCGGTGGGGACGGCGGCATGCGCGTGCGGCGCGGTGCGGTCGAAGGGCAGCACCGGGAACAGCATCGCGCCACCGACCGCGCTGCGGACGATCCGCGCGAGCGCGCCGCGGCGCGAGCTGCGCGTGGCCAGGCCGCGCGCCGAGCGCTCGAAGAGCCTGTCGAGCCACCTCATCGGGATCCCCTCATGCGCGCACCTCGCCCGTGGCCGGCGTCGCGCCACGACGCGCGACGTACTCCTGCACCGAGGCGACCCCGAGGTCGTCGGCGAGCAGCAGGCTCTCGAGCTGTTCGCGGCTGTTGACCAGCCCCTTGGCGGCGACGCGGCCGTCGGCGCCGATCAGCACCGCATGCGGCAGCTTGCCGACCCGCCAGGCCATGCCGAGCGGCTGCGACAGCAGGTACGGGTAGGCCTGCAGCGCATGCCGCTCGACGAAGCGGCGATGCGTGTCGGCGTCGTCGCCATCGCTCGCCAGCACCACCCGCAGCCGCGCGGCCTCGGTGCGTGCGAGCGACTCGATCGCCGGCAGCAGCTTCTTGCAGACCGGGCACGAGGGCGACAGGAAGAACAGCAGCGTCTGGCGCGCGCCGGGCGCGCCGACCTGCAGCGCGCGGCCGTCGAGCGCACGCGCCGCGACCACCGGCGCCAGATCGCCGACCGCGGGCCCGTGGTCCATCACCAGCGCGCCCATCGGCGCGATCCGCTCGTGCAGCACGCCGATCTGCCGCGTCAGCGCGAACACCACCGCCACCAGCACGAGCACCGCGATCCACAGCACGACGTTCGAGACGACCAGTGCCTGCTCCATTCAGCCTTCCTCCATCCGGGTCGCGGCACGCATCGCCTGCCGGTTGTGCTGCCATTGCTCGAGCGTCGCGTAGAGCCCGACCGATGCGGCGAGCGCCATCGCCGCGTTGAGCGCGTCGAGCCAGCCGAGCGCGCGCGCCCCGACCGGCACGAGCAGCGCGAGCGAGGCCGCGGCGAGCACCGCGTTGCGCCCGACCAGCCAGACATGGATCGGCCGCGGCGCATCGCCGCAACCGCAGTCGATCGAATGCCGGCCGCGCCGCAGGTTGACCGCGACCGCCGCCGCATAGACCCCGAGCAGCGCCGCCGACACGAGCGCCGCCGCGGCGCGCGCGGGCGAGGCGACCAGGCCCGCCGCGACCGCGAGCTCCACGGCGGGCAGCGCCAGCGCGGCCGGCCGTGCCAGTGCCGCGGGCAACAGCAGGTAGTCGGCGATCACGCCCTCGAGCCGAGTCGTGTCGCGCAGCTTGGCGATGCCGGCGTGCAGCCACAGTGCGGCCAGCGCCGCGACGAGCACCGCGTGCAGCAGCGGGTCGAGCGCGCCCATCTCAGTGCATCTCCATCAGTACCGCGGTCTCCATGACCTGCGGCATCCGCTTCACGACCTTCATGCCGGCGGCAGGGTTCAGCGACACCAGCTCGTTCTTCAGGCCGTCGATGACGAAGACCAGCGGCCGCGCGTCCTGGCTGACGGCGAGCGACACCGCGGCCGAGGCGGGCCCCCGCGCCAGCACGCGGCGCGTCTTGGTGTCGACCGTCCAGAGCTGGTCGGCCGGGTTCTTGTGCGAGCCCTCGCCGCCCTTGCGGTGCATGCCGACGTAGAGCCGCCCGCTCGCACGGTGCAGGGCCGCGACCTGGTAGCCGCCGGGGCGCCAGCCCTCGCGCACGCGGTCGCCGCGCACCAGCCGGGTGGCGCTCGCGGTCGCGACCGGGCCCGACAGGTCGACCGCATGCAGCACGCCCGCGAACGACAGGTACCAGAGCCGGTCGCCGTCGGCTTCGGCGTGCACGAAGAGCGGGTCCTTCTCCAGATCGAAGAGCTTGGCGGATCGCTCCATCGTCGAGGCCTTGCCATCCTCGGAGAGCGTCACCGTCAGCACCGTCCCGTCGCCGCAGAGCGTGGCGAAGGCGTTCGGTCGGCTGCGCACCGGCTGCACCGTCCAGCAGCCGGGCGTGTCGATCTCCTGCACGAAGGTCCTGGCGCGCGTGTCGACCACGCTGACCGAGACCGCGGGGGTCGCGTTCTGCACGAACACCCAGCGGTCGTCGGCGGACACCGCGATCAGGCCCTTGTAGTTGAGCGCCTGCGCGTGCTTGGGCGGGATCACGATCTCGTGGCTGTGGGCGAGCGTGCCCGCGTCGTACACGTCGACGACATCGGTGCGCTCGCCGCGGCTCAGCCGCGTGTAGTAGCTGGTGGCGACGTAGAGCGTGCGCCGGTCGGCCGACAGCGTGGCCTGTCCGGCGTAGCCGGTGGCGACGAGGCCGCGGTAGCGCATCGTGTCGCCGTCGATCACGTGCAGCTTGCCGTCGACGATGTGCGGCAGCGCGACATCGGACAGGTAGAGCCGCTTCGGTCCGGCCGGCTCGAGCGGCTGCACCGTCAGCGTCTCGAGCGGGAGCGGGTCGGGCTTCGGTGCGCGGGCGGGCTTGCCCGACGCGGCGGCCG
>JAIYAG010000072.1 GCA_027489195.1 Burkholderiales bacterium
AGTCGGGCACGCCGCCCTCGGCGAAGGTCGGCACCTCCGGATACAGCGGATTGCGGCGCTCGCCGCTGACCGCGAGGATCCGGATCTGGCCGGCCTTCATCATCGGCGCGGCGCTCGAGAAACCGTCCCAGACCAGGTCGATCTGGCCGCCGGCCAGGTCCTGCATCGCCGGCCCGTTGCCCTTGTACGGCACGTGCAGCAGCTCGACGCCGGCGCTGCGCGCGAAGCTCTCGCCCACGATGTGGCTGATCGAGCCGTTGCCGCCCGAGCCGTAGGTGAGCCTGCCGGGCGCGGCCTTGGCGCGGGCCACCAGCGCGCGCAGGTCGGCGGGGCCGTCGCGGCGCGCGGCCAGGACCATCTGCGTGCGCGACACCAGGCCGATCATCGCCAGGTCGCGCTCGATGTCGAACGGCAGCTTCGCGATCAGCGCCGGGTTCATCACCAGCTGCGAGCTCGTGCCCAGGCCGATCGTGTGGCCGTCGGGCGCGGCACGCACCACCGCCTCGGTGCCGATCAGTCCGCCGCCGCCGGCGCGGTTCTCGACGATGAACGACTGGCCGAGCGCCTCGCCGAGCTTCGGCGCGAGCTGGCGCGCGATGATGTCGTTGCCGCTGCCGGGCGCGAAGGACACGATGATCCTCACCGGCCGCGCGGGCCAGGCCTCCTGTGCGCGGGCGGGCAGGGCGGTGGCGGCGAGGGCGGCGAGCGTGAAGCAGCGGCGGTCCATGGCGGGTCTCCCGGTGGGCCCTGGTCCGGACACCCTACTTGCCCGTCCAGTTCGGCGCGCGCTTCTCGACGAAGGCCGCGCGGCCTTCGCGCGCGTCCTCGGTCAGCGCGAGCGTCATGATCTGCGACTCGAGGTACGAGATCGCCTGCTCGAAGCTCATGTCGAAGGCGGCGCGCATCATCGCCTTGCCGCGGCGGTTCGCGGTCGGCGACTTGTCGGCGATGCGCGCCACCAGCCACTCGGTCTTCGCGTCGAGTTCGGCCGCGGGCACCACATGGTTGACCAGCCCGATGCGCTCGGCGCGGTGCGCGTCGATCGGCTCGCCGGTCAGGCACAGCTCGGCGAGCCAGCGCGGCCCGATCAGGTGCTGCAGCACCGACAGCACCTGCGCGGGGAACACGCCGATCTTCACCTCGGGCAGGCCGAAGCTCGCATGGTCGGCGGCGACCGCGACGTCGCACATCCCGAACAGGCCCATGCCGCCGGCCAGGCAGTGGCCGTTGATGCGCGCGACCATCGGCACCGGACAGGCCCAGGCCTGGCGCAGCAGGTCGGCGTACTCGAGGTGCGGGCGCGAGGGGTCGAACTGGAACGAGCCGGAGTGCTTCGACAGGTCGGCGCCGGCGCAGAACGCCTGCTCGCCCGCGCCGGTGATCACCACCACGCGGATCGCATCGTCGGCCGCGGCTTCGGCGAGGCCCGCCGAGAGGCCGGCGAGCACCGCGGGCGAGATCGCGTTGCGGCGCGCGGGGCGGTCGATGGTCAGCCACAGCGCGTGGCCGCGTCGCTCGCGGCGCAGCTCGGGGGCGGTTGGCGCGGCGGTGTCGGGGCTGCTCATCGGGGGTCTCCTCGCGGTCGTGTCGTCGGTGTCTGGTGTCTGCGCGGTCGTGTGCCGCCGTCGGCTCGCCGCGGCCTCAGCCGCTGCCGCCGCCGCTGCCGCTGCCGCCGCTGCCGCCATCCGCCGCGACCGCCGCGACCGCCGCCCCGCTCGCGACGAGCGCCGCGATCGCTGCCTCGTCGAGCCCCGCCTCGCGCAGCACCTCGACCGTGTGCTCGCCGAGCCTGGGTGCGGGACCCGCGGCGCGCGCCGGCACGCCGTCGAGAAAGCCGGGCGAGGCGAGCATGCGCACCGGTCCCTCGCTCGGATGCTCGACCCGCGCGATCGCACCGCTCGCCGCGAGCATCGGATCGTCGGCGACCTCGTCCACCGTCGCCACGCGGAACGCCGGGATGCCCTGCTCGCGGCACAGCGCCAGCCAGTCGTCGACGGTGCGCGTGGCCGCGGCCTCGCCGACGCGCGCATACAGCCACTGGATGTGGCGGTTGCGCTCGACCGGATCGACCACCCTCGGGTCGTCCGCCATCGCCGGGTCGCCGACCGCCGCGAAGAACGCCTTCCACTGCGGCTGCGTGTACGGCGTCATCGTCAGCCAGCCGTCCGCGGCCCGGTACAGGCGCCGGCCCTCGGCGGTCACGCGGCGGTAGCCGGCGGGCCCGGTCGCCGGCTCGAAGGTCCGGCCCTGCAGGTGCTCGAGCAGCACGAAGCCGGCGAGCGTGTCGTACATCGGCACGTCGACCACGCCGCCGCGGCCGGTGCGCAGGCGGCGCACCAGCGCGGCCAGCATCGCGCCGGCGAGCGCCAGGCCGGCGGTCTTGTCGGCGATCAGCGAGGGCACGAAGCGCGGCGCGCCGTCGGCATCTGCGTTGAGCGCGGCCAGCCCCGAGGCGACCTGGATCGAGTCGTCGATCGCCGGCGCGTGCGCGAGCGGCGAACCCTCGTGGAACCCACTGGCGGTGCAGTAGACGATCGACGGATTGATCGCCAGCACGTCGGCGCTCGCCAGCCCCAGTCGGGCGATCGGGCCGCGGCGCACGTTGTGCACGAAGAGGTCCGCGCCGGCGAGCAGGCGGCGCATCGCGTCGCGGCCCGCGGGCTGGGCGAGGTCGAGCGCGACCGAGCGCTTGCCGCGGTTCAGGTTCAGGAAGATCGCGCCCATGCCGCGGTGGCGGGCGACCCCGGCGTGGCGCAGCGTGTCGCCCTCGGGCGGCTCGACCTTGATCACGTCGGCGCCCCAGTCGGCGAGCGCCTGCGTCGCCACCGGCCCGAAGACGATGCCGGTCATGTCGATCACGCGGATGCCTTCGAGCGGCGCCACGGTGTCCCTCCCCTGCGTCCGATTGTGCCAGCCGCGGCCGCGGCACGCCGCGCGCCGTTCCGATCCGGCCCCGCCCGGTCCCCTCGATGCCCGCGGGGTCGGGCTCCCGGATGTCACACTGCGCGCCGGCGCCCGCGGGGCGCATCGTCGGTCGAGGAGAGCGGAACATGCAGGTCGAGCTGAAGGGGCGCATCGCGCTGGTCACGGGTGCCAGCAAGGGAATCGGGCTGGCCTGCGCCCGGGCGTTCGCGCAGGCGGGCGCGACGGTGGTCGCGGTCGCACGCGACGCGGCACGGCTCGAGGCGGCGCGCGCGGCGCTGGCCGCCGACGGACTGTCGATCCGGGTCATGGCCGCGGACCTCTCCGATGCGGCCCAGGCCGAGGCGATGGTCGCCCGCGTCGAGCGCGAGGTCGGGCCGATCGACGTACTGCTGAACTCGGCCGGTGCCGCCAAGCGCTTCGCGCCCGCCGAACTCGGCGCGGCCGCGTTCCACCAGGGCATGGACGCGAAGTACTTCAGCACGATCCACGTGCTCGAGCCGGTGACCCGCGCGATGGCCGCGCGCGGCCGCGGCGCGGTGGTCAACGTGATCGGGCAGGGCGGGCGCATGGCCTCGCCGATGCACATCCCGGGCGGCTCGGCCAACGCCGCGCTGATGCTCGCCACCGTCGGCTTCGCGCGGGCGTTCGCCGGCAAGGGCGTGCGGGTCAACGGCATCAACCCCGGCCTCACGCGCACCGACCGCGTCGAGGAGGGCCTCGCCGTGACCGCGCGTGCGAGCGGCCGCAGCCGCGACGAGGCGCTCGCCGACGAGCTCGCCCGCATCCCGATGGGACGCATGGGCGAGCCCGAGGAGGTCGCGGCCGTGGCGCTCTTCCTCGCGTCGGACGCGGCCAGCTACGTGTCGGGCGCGATCATCCCGATGGACGGCTGCGCGGCCTCCGTGCCCTGAGCCCCGGCGAAGGCGCGATCAGTGAGGCCGCGGGCCGCCCGTCTCGAGCATCGTCCGGATGCGCTCGGCCTCGCCGCGGCGCAGCCGGATCGCCGCGAGCGTGCCCGGCCGGTCGCGCAGGCTCAGCTTGAGCAGGCCCGTGGGGTCGAGCGACAGGCCGGGCTCCTCGGACCAGACGAACTCGACCTCGTGGAGCTCGAAGGACACCGAGACCACGCCCCCGATCACGCAGGACGTGCCGTCGGTCATCACGGTCACGTCCGGATTCAGCTCGATGTGCCAGGGAACACTCATCGCCGACTCCTTCGCCGCGCTCGCGGCGTGCCGCACGGTGGAATGACCGTACAGGGGTCGAGACGCGCCGTCGGGCGCGAAGTTGCGCGCGCCGCATGCAACTTCGCAGCGGGGCGGGCGTCTCCCCCCCTGTCATGCGAGCCTCGATCTTGAGCCCAGCGCCTCCCGCCGCCCCGCCCGGCGACGCCGATGCGCCGCGTCCCGTCCCTGCCGCGCCCGCCGTCGCATCGGTCGACGGAGAACTCGTCGCGCGCGCCTGCGCCGGCGAGGCGATCGCCTTCGAGCTGCTGGTGGTCAAGTACCAGCGCCGCGCCGCCGCGGAGATCCGCCGCGTGGTGTACGACGCCGCGATCGTCGAGGAACTGACCCAGGACGCATTCATGCGGGCCTACGACGGCCTGCCCGACCTGCAGGACCGCGACCGGTTCTGGCCGTGGCTGCGCACGATCAGCCGCAACGTCGCCAGCAGCTACCTGCGCAGCGGGCAGAACCGGCTCGACGACCGGCCGGCCGACCCCGATGCGGACTCGACGATCGCCGCGTTCGAGCAGCACACCTCGCACGGCAGCGTCGAGGACGAGCTCGCCGCGCGCCAGCTCTTCGAGGCCCTGCGCCGCGCCGTCGGCGCGCTGCCCGAGCGCCAGCGCGACGCGATCCTGATGCGCGAGATCGAGGGGCTCGACTACCGTTCGATCGCCGCCACCATGGGCCTGCCGGTCAATACCGTCAAAAGCCTGATCTTCCGCGGCCGCGACGCCATCGCCGCCGCGATCCGCCCGATGCTCCAACCGACCCGCTCGCGCCGCTGGTGAGCGACCGACCGCACGCAATGAACGACGAGATCCTGTCCGCCTTCCTCGACGACGAATTGCCGCCGGATCGTGTCGCCGCGCTGCTCGAGGCCCTGCAGCAAGGCGTGCCGGGCTCGGCCGAGCTGCGCGACCGGCTCACCGTGATGCAGCTCATCAAGGACGCCGTGGGCGGTGTCGAGGCCCCCGACGACGGCTTCACGCTGCGCATCCTCGCACGGCTGCGCACGCACCGCGGCGCCCGCCCCTGAGTCACGGCCAAGCTGCCCGCCCGGGCAGCGGAACCGGTCCGTATGGGTGAGCGCGCCGGGGAGGCCCGCCCGAGCGGCTTGTCCGCCGGCACGGCCGTGGTATACGTTGCGCCACGATGACACTGCTGGAGCTCTTCGATCCGCAGCCCACGGCTGGCCGCGCGCCGGCGGCGCCGGTCGTTCCCGTGATCGTGCTCGACGACGCTCGGCATGCGGTGCCGCTCGCGCGGGCCTGCGTGGCCGGCGGCATCGAGGTGCTCGAGGTCACGCTGCGCACCCCCGCCGGGCTCGAGTCGATCCGCCGGATCGCGGCCGAGGTGCCCGATGCCTGGGTCGGTGCCGGCACCGTGACCACCGTCTCGGATGTCGCGCGGGTCGCAGCAGCCGGGGCCCGCTTCGCGGTGTCGCCCGGCTTCGATCGCGCCGTGGTCGCCGCGGCACGCGACCACGGGCTGCCGCTGATGCCCGGCGTGATGACGCCCTCCGAAGTGATGGCCGCGATGGCCGAGGGCTTCGAGCTGCTCAAGTTCTTCCCGGCCGGCGCGGCCGGCGGCATGCCGATGCTCAAGGCGCTGGCCGGCCCGTTCCCCGCGCTGCGCTTCTGCCCCACCGGCGGCATCGACGCGCGCAGCGCGCCCGAGTACCTCGCGCTGCCCAACGTGGTGGCGGTCGGCGGCTCGTGGCTGACGCCCGCCTCGGCCATCGCCCGCGAGGACTGGGCCGCGGTCACGACGCTGGCGCGTGCGGCGGCCGCGCTCCGGACGGCGGGGCGCGTGTCTTGATCGTCAATGCCGTCGTGCTCGTCGTCGACGACCATCCGGTCGTGCCGCTGGCGCTGCGCTCGCTGATCGAGGGCCGCTTCCCGGGCGTGCGTGCGCTGCAGGCCGCGAGCCTGCGCCAGGCCAAGGTCATGTACCACGACGAGCCCCGGCTCGCGGCCACCGTGCTCGACCTGCGCCTGCCCGACGTGGCCGGCCTCGAGGGCATCAGCGAGCTGCGCGCGCTGCGGCCCGAGGTGCCGATCGTCGTCTTCACCGGCCTCGACAGCGAGCCGCTGCGGCGCAGTGCCGCGGCGCTCGGCGCGGCCGCCCTGGTCTGCAAGAACGAGAACGCGATCACGCTGCTCGATCGCCTCGGGCCGCTGCTCGTCGAGCGGCTCGGCGTCCTCAACGGGCACCTCGATCCGATCGCCGCGCCGAGCCGCCCCGATCCGGTCGACCTCTCGCCGCGCCAGCAGCAGATGTGGCAGGCCATCGCCGAGGGCATGTCCAACGGCGAGATCGCCGAGCGCTACGGCATCAGCCTCAACACGACGAAGGCGCACGTGCGCGAGCTGCTGCAGCGGCTCGGCGTGCGCAACCGCACCGAGGCCGCGACGATGTACTACCGCGCACGCCAGGGCCGCGCCGACTGATCCCGGGGCCTTGCCGCGGCGCGACGGCGCGCCGGGCTACCATCGTGTGATGACCGTTCCCGCCTCCGGCCCGCCGCAGCTGTCCCTGCGCGGCGTCGGCATGCGCTTTCCCAACGGCGTGCGGGCGCTCGACGGCTTCGACCTCGACGTCGGCCGCGGCGAGTTCCTGAGCCTGCTCGGCCCCTCGGGCTGCGGCAAGAGCACCGTGCTGCGGCTGATCGCAGGCCTGGCGCGCGCCACCGACGGCGAGGTCTCGCGGCCGCAGGGCGTGCGCGTCGGTGTGGTCTTCCAGGAGCCCACGCTGATGCCCTGGGCCGATGCCTTCGACAACGTGCGCCTGCCGATGCGGCTCGCCGGCCGCGGGGCGGGCGAGGTCCGCGACGAGGTGATGGCGGTGCTCGCGCGGGTCGGGCTCGCCGACTTCGCGCATGCGTATCCGCGCGAGCTCTCGGGCGGCATGCGCATGCGCGTGTCGATCGCGCGGGCGCTGGTCACGCGCCCCGGGCTGCTGCTGCTCGACGAGCCCTTCGCGGCCCTCGACGAGATCACCCGAGGCCGGCTCGACGACGACCTGCTCGCGCTGTGGGGCGAGCAGGGGCTCACGGTGGTGTTCGTCACGCACAGCGTCTACGAGGCGGTCTACCTGTCGACGCGGGTCGCGGTGCTCGGCGGACGCCCGGGGCGCCTCGTCGAGTCGATCGAGGTCGACGCACCGCATCCGCGCGACGAGGCCTTCCGCGCCAGCCCGGCCTACGCGGGCACCTGCCTGCGCGCGTCGGCGGCTCTCAAGGCGGCGATGGCATGAGCGCAGGTCGCGACACGTCGGCAGGGTCCGCGGGTCGGCGAGGCGCCGCGCCCCAGGGGGCGGCCGGCCCCGCGAGCGCGGCGCGCCGCGCGGGCGCCGCGGTGGCGCCGTTCGCCGTGATCGCCCTGCTGCTGCTCGCCTGGGAGGCGACCGTGCGGATCGGCGCGATCCCGCCGTACATCCTGCCCGCGCCGAGCCTGGTCGCCGCCACGCTGTGGCGCGACCTGCCCTCGCTGCTGCCCTCGCTGTGGTTCACGATCAAGATCACCGTCGGCGCGCTGCTGCTCGCGGTGGTGGGCGGCGTGCTGCTCGCCTCGGTGTTTGCGCTGTCGCGCCCCCTCGAGACCGCGCTCTTTCCGCTGGCCATCGTGCTGCAGGTCACCCCGATCGTCGCGATCGCCCCGCTGATCCTCATCTACGTCGAGTCGACCACCGCGGCGCTGCTCCTGTGCGCGTTCATCGTCGCCTTCTTCCCGATCCTCGCGAACACCGTCGTCGGGCTGCGCTCGGCCGACACCGGCCTGCGCGACCTGTTCACGCTCTACGAGGCGAGCCGCTGGCAGCGCCTGCGCCTGCTGCTGGTGCCGAGCGCCTTGCCCTACTTCCTCGCCGGGCTGAGAATCGCCGGCGGACTCGCGCTGATCGGCGCGGTGGTCGCCGAGTTCGCCGCGGGCGCCGCCGGCCGCGAGACCGGACTGGCCTCGCGCATCCTCGAGGCCAGCTTCCGCACCGAGATCCCGAAGATGTTCGCCGCGCTCGTGCTCGTCTCGCTGGTCGGCATCGCGATCTTCGTGGTGTTCGACCTGCTCGCCCGCCGGCTGCTCGGACGCTGGCACGACACCGAGCTGCCGCGCGGCTGACCGCAGGCCCGCCGTCCGCCTCCATCGTCTCCTCCTTCCTCGTCCCACCGAAGCCCACGCCCATGCCCAACCCGACGCCCGCCCGCCCGCCCGCTCCGCCCCGTCGCCGCCTTGCCGGCGCCGG
>JAIYAG010000521.1 GCA_027489195.1 Burkholderiales bacterium
CAAGGCCTGACCCCTGAGGCCGTGCCGGCCGCCGGCCGCCAGGTGCTGATCCAGCGCAACGGCAACGTCGCGATCGACTGCACCGCCGAGGTCCATCCGTCGACCGCGACGCTGGTCGCGCTGGCCGCCCGCGTGGTCGGCCTCGACATCGCCGGCATCGACCTGGTCGCCGAGGACGTCTCGAGGCCGCTCGCCGAGCAGGCCGGTGCGGTCGTCGAGGTCAACGCGGGCCCCGGCCTGCTGATGCACCTGAAGCCGGCCGAGGGCTCGCCGCAGCCGGTCGGCGGCGCGATCGTCGATCACCTGTTCCCGCCCGGCGACGCCGGCCGCATCCCGATCGTCGGCATCGCCGGCCACCACGGGACGACCGAGGTCGCGCGGCTGGTCGCGCACCTGCTGCGCGCGACCGGCAAGCGGCTGGGCGTGGCCACCCGCGACGGGCTGTCCGTCGGCACGCGCACCATCCGCGGCGACGACAGCACCGGCTGGGAGGCCGCCCGCGGCGTGCTGATGAACCGCAGCGTCGAGGCGGCCGTCTTCGAGAATCCGCCGCGGATCATGGCCGAGCAGGGCCTCGCCTACGACCGCTGTCTGGTCGGCGTGGTCACCTCGCTCGACCGCGAGGCCGCCTTCGAGGACCTGTGCATCGAGGCCGGAGACCCGATGTGGGGCGTGCTGCGCACCCAGGTCGACGTCGTGCTGCCCGAGGGCACCGCGGTCCTCAACGGCGACGACGAGCAGGTCGCCGACATGGGCCGGCTCTGCGACGGCCACGTGATCCTCTACGGTCGCGACGGCAGTGCGCCGGCGATCGTCGCGCACCGCGGCACCGGCCGACGCGCGACCTTCGCGCGGGGCCGCGACCTCGTGCTCGCCGACAGCCGCGAGGAGATCGTCCTGGCCGGGCTGATGGCCGCGGGCGATGCCCAGGCCATCCTGCCGGCGGCCGCGGTGGCCTGGGCGCTGAGCTTCTCGCCCGAGGCGATCCGCGCCGGCATCGAGTCTTATCATGCCGGCGAGGCGACGCGCACGCGCGCCGCCCGCGTGGCCCACGCCGCGTCGAACTGACGACCCTTCCCCCCACCGCGGACGGCCCTGCGGCCGTCCCGGACACTCTCTCCGGCAGCCATGGACATCAACCGAGTGCGCGCGCTGCGCGGCCCGAACGTGTGGACCCGACACACCGCGATCGAGGCGGTCGTCGGGCATACCGACGACGAGGCGTCGATCGACCGGATCGACGGGCTGGAGGCCCGCCTGCGGGCGCGCCTGCCGGCGCTGCCGGCCCTGCGCACCGCCGACGGTGCGTGGATGTCGGTCCCTCGGGCGCTCGCCCAGCTGGCGCTCACGCTGCAGGCCGAGGCCGGCTGCCCGGTGGCCTTCGTACGCGAGCTCGGCACCCGCGAGCCCGGGGTCACGCGCATCGTGTTCGAGTACTCGCAGGAGGCCGTCGGCCGCCTCGCGCTCGACACCGCGCTGGCGCTGCTCGAGGCGGCGCGCACGGACGCGCCCTTCGACACGGCGGCCGCGCTCGCGAAGCTTAGGGAGCTGGACGAGGACATCCGGCTCGGACCATCGACCGGTGCGATCGTGCAGGCGGGCGTCGCCCGCGGCATCCCGTTCCGCCGGCTGACCGACGGCAGCCTGGTGCAGTTCGGCTGGGGCGTGCACCAGCGCCGCATCCAGGCGGCCGAGGTCGACGCCACCAGCGCGATCGCCGAGTCGATCGCGCAGGACAAGGAGCTCACCAAGCAGCTGCTGGTGTCGATCGGCGTGCCGGTGCCCGGCGGCGGCGCGGTCGACGAGATCGAGGACGCCTGGAAGATCATGCAGTCGCTCGGCGCGCCGGCAGTGGTCAAGCCGCGCGACGGCAGCCAGGGCCGCGGCGTGACCGTCGACGTCCAGACCCGCGAGCAGCTCGAGGCCGCGTGGGCGGCCGCCTACGAGATCAGCGGCGACGTGATCGTCGAGCGCTACATCCCCGGCGACGACTACCGGCTCCTCGTGGTCGACGGCAAGCTGGTGGCGGCCGCCCGCCGCGACCCGCCGCAGGTGATCGGCGATGGCCGGCACACCGTCCGCGAGCTGGTCGACGAGGTCAACCGCGACCCGCGCCGCGGCGACGGGCACGCGACGCCGCTGACCCGCATCCGTCTCGACGCGATCGCGATCGCGCGCCTCGCGCTGCAGGGGCTGGGCGCCGACTCGGTGCCCGAGGCCGGCCGCAAGGTGGTGCTGCGCAACAACGCGAACCTGAGCACCGGCGGCGCGGCCACCGACGTCACCGACGAGGTCCATCCGGATGTCGCCGCGCGCGCAGTCGAAGCGGCGCGGATGATCGGCCTGCACATCTGCGGTGTCGACATCGTGTGCCGCACGGTGTCGCAGCCGCTCGAGGAGCAGGGTGGCGGCATCGTCGAGGTCAATGCCGCCCCCGGGCTGCGGATGCACCTCGCGCCGTCGTACGGCTCGCCGCGCCCGCTCGGCGAAGCGATCGTCGGCACGCTGTACCCCGCGGGCGGCGACGGCCGCGTGCCCACCGTCGCCGTCACCGGCACGAACGGCAAGACCACCACGGTGCGGCTGATCGCCCACCTGCTCGCCGGCTCCGGACTGAAGGTCGGCATGACCAACACCGACGGCGTCTACGTCGACGGCGTGCAGACCGACAGCGGCGACTGCAGCGGCCCCAAGAGCGCGCGCAACGTGCTGATGCACCCCGACGTGCAGGCAGCGGTCTTCGAGACGGCGCGCGGCGGCATCCTGCGGGAGGGCCTGGGCTTCGACCGCTGCAAGGTCGGCGTGGTCACCAACATCGGCCAGGGCGCCCACCTCGGGCTGAACCACATCGAGACCCCCGAGGAAGTGGCCTGGGTCAAGGGCGTGGTCGTCGAGAACGTCGCGCCCGACGGGATGGCGGTGCTCAACGGCGAGGACCCCCTGTGCGCGGCGATGGCGGACCGTTGCCCGGGCTCGGTGACGCTGTTCGGGCACGACGGCACGCATCCGGTCCTTGCCGCTCACCGCGCACGCGCGCACCGCGTGGTGTTCCGCCGCGGCGACGCGATCGTCTGCGCGCACCGCGAGCGCGAGTGGCGCCTGCCGCTGTCCGGCATTCCGCTGACCGGCAGCGGCTCGATCGGCTTCCAGGTGGCCAACGCGATGGCGGCGATCGCCGCGGCCTGGGCGCTCGACATGGACTGGACCGCGATGCGCCGCGGGCTGGCGACCTTCGTCAGCGATGCCGGCACGGTGCCCGGGCGCTTCAACGTCTTCGACTACCGCGGCGCGACCGTGGTGGCCGACTACGGCCACAACCCGGACGCGATGGCGGCCCTGGTGCAGGCGGTCTCGACGATGACCGCCGCACGGCGCTCGGTGGTGATCAGCGGCGCCGGCGACCGGCGCGACGAGGACCTGCGCGGCCAGACGCGGATCCTGGGCGAGGCCTTCGACGAGGTGATCCTGTACCAGGACGCCGCGCAGCGCGGCCGGGCCGACGGCGAGGTGGTCGCGCTGCTGCGCGAGGGCCTCGCGGGCGCCTCGCGGACCACGCGCGTCGACGCGATCAACGGCGAGTTCGTCGCGATCGACGCCGCGCTCGCCCGGCTCGAGCCCGGCCACCTGTGCCTGATCCTCGTGGACCAGGTGCAGGAGGCGCTGGATCACATCGCGGCTCGGATCCGGGAAGCCTGAACGTCCGGATCCGGCCGGACCCCGGTCAGCCGCGCAGCATCCCGGCGAGCCGCTTCGAGATGATCGTCTCGGCCTCGCTCATGATCCGGTCGACCAGCTCCTTGCAGCTCGGCACGTCGTGGATGAGGCCCACGACCATGCCGACGCTCCAGGCGCCCGCCTCCATGTCGCCCTCGGTCATCACCTTCGGGTAGATGCCCGCGACCTGCTCGACGATGTCTTCGATCTTGAGCGCCGCGCCCTTCTCGCGCTCGATCTCCAGCACGCGGTCGACACCCTTGTTCTTCATCACGCGCTCGGTGTTGCGCAGCGAGCGCATGATGAGCCGCGTGTCGAGCTCGCTCGCGTCGACGATCGCCTGCTTGACGTTCGGATGGACCGGCGCCTCCTTCGTCGCGATGAAGCGCGTGCCCATGTTGACGCCCTCGGCGCCGAGCGCCAGCGCCGCCACCAGGCTGCGGCCGTCGGCCATGCCGCCCGAGGCCACGAACGGGATCGTCAGCTCCTCGGCGGCACGCGGCAGCAGGATGAAGTTCGGCACGTCGTCCTCGCCCGGATGCCCGCCGCACTCGAAGCCGTCGACGCTGACGGCGTCGCAGCCGATCGCCTCGGCCTTGAGCGAGTGGCGCACCGACGTGCACTTGTGGATCACCTTGATGCCCGCGGCCTTCAGGTACGGCAGGTAGGGCTCGGGGTTGCGCCCGGCCGTCTCGACCGCTTTCACGCCGCCCTCGATGATCGCGCGGATGTACTCGGGGTACGGCGGCTTGGCGAAGGTCGGCAGGAAGGTCAGGTTCACGCCGAAGGGCTTGTCGGTCATCTCGCGGCAGCGCGCGATCTCGCGGGCGAGCAGCTCGGGGGTCTTCTGCGTGAGGCCGGTGATGATCCCCAGACCGCCGGCGTTCGAGACTGCGGCGGCCAGCTCGGCGAACCCGACGTAGTGCATGCCGCCCTGGATGATCGGGTGCTCGATGCCGAACAGCTCGGTGATGCGGGTCTTCATGAGGTCTCCTCGTTGGGGGCGCCGGGCCCGTCGGGTGCGGTGCACCGCCCCCGACGGGCGGGCACGGCCCGCGCCGATTATCGCGCGTCGCCCGCCGCCGTGCCCGGGTCCGGTCACTGTTCGATCTCGGCCTCCTCGGCGCCGCCGGACAGCGGCGTGCCGCGCACCTTCACGAGCGTGCCGCCCGCGGGGCTGGCGGTGACCGCGGCGAGGAAGTCCTCCCGGGACGCGTAGGCGCTGTCGTCGGCCCGTCGGTACTGGGCGCTCGGCGACAGCGTCACCGTCAGCCCGAGCAGCGTGATCGACGAGGCGGTCTTCGCGGTGACCCGGGCCTGGACGAACTCGCGGCCGGCGCTGCCGCTCGGATCGCGGATCTCGTCGGCCTGCAGCACGCCGGTCTTCGAGAGCGTGCCGCGGACCTGGACCCGGACCCCGACCGCGAGGCCGATGCCCGAGTCCGTCGAGGTCAGCGAGGAGACCTGCACCGTGCGGCCGAGCAGCACGAAGGTGGTGCCCCCCGCGCCCACGCTCTGCACCGCGCCCTGCAGCAGGATGCGCTCCTGCTTGAACGAGATCTCGCGGGCGACCAGCGTCGTGCCCGACAGCGTGCCGTCGACCTCGACACGCACGCCGTTGGCGAGATCGGCGAGCGCGCCGTTGCGGATCTGCGTGCTCGTGTTCCAGCTCACGGTGCGGCCGTCGACGGTGAAGGTCGAGTTCGCGGTGTTCAGTCCGGCGACGAATCCCTCGAGCTCGTTGCGGCTGCCCGACGGCGCCCGCACGCCGACCGAGTCGTCGTAGAGGTCCTCGCATTCGAGCCGGGTGGCCGAGAACACATTGGCCGTCGCGCCCGAGAAGCTGCCGTGCACCTCGACCTCGGCGCCTGCCGCGAGCGATCCGACCCCGCAGCCGGCGGGCGTGAACACCGGCGTGCCGGGCATCGACACGGTGACCGGGCCGCTCGCGCCACCGTTCAGCGTGAACGAGCTCGCCGAGGCGACCGAGACGATGCGCCCGCGGATCGAGTCGGACACGCCCGTGCCGGAGAAGACCTCGACGCGGGACGCGCGGATCGTGCCGGCGGCGTCGCGCAGTCCGTGCACCTCGACGCGCTGGCCGGCGATCCCGGCGAGGGTGGCGCCATCGGAGAACACCGTGGCGTCGTCGACGAGCACGCGCACGCCGCCGACGGTGAACGCGGGCGGGACCGCGGTGGCGTCGACCGTGGCGACCGTGCCGCGCAGCTCGGGCTCGATGCTGACGCGATCGGTGCTGCCGGATGCGCCGTCGTCTGCGATGCGGCCGCGCAGCTTGACGCGCATGCCCGAAGCGAGCTGCGCCACGCCGCG
>JAIYAG010000174.1 GCA_027489195.1 Burkholderiales bacterium
CATCCTCGACGACCCCGACCTCTGGCAGGCCATCGTGACTGCAGTCAGTCAAGCGTTCGCGGGCGGGCGCTGAAGCGCGCCGCCCGACCCGGGCCGGGCGCGGCCGCAGCCGTCCCGGTCACCGGATCAGCCGCGTCTCATCGCCCGAGCAGGGCCTCCGCGATCTGCACGGCGTTGAGCGCCGCGCCCTTGCGCAGGTTGTCCGCGCAGGCGAACAGCACCAGCCCGTGCGGCACCGTCGGATCCGGCCGGATCCGGCCGACGAGGACCGGATCGCGGCCGGTCGCCGCGAGCGGCGTCGGCATCGCGGTCAGTTCGACACCGGGCGCGGCACGCAGCAGCGCGCTCGCCTGCGCGACCGAGATCGGCCGCTCGAAGCTCGCGTTGATCGACACCGCGTGGCCGGTGAACACCGGCACGCGCACGCAGGTGCCCGAGACCGGGAGCTGAGGCAGCCCGAGGATCCTGCGGCTCTCGTCGCGCAGCTTGATCTCCTCTTCCGTGTAGCCGTCCTCGACCTCGCGGTAGTTGAGTGGCACCACGTTGAAGGCGATCGGCACCGCCCACTTCGGGCCCGCTTCGACCGGCGATGCCGCGCCGTCGAACGCCAGGCGCCGCGTGTCCCGGACGGCGTCGAGCTGCCGCGACAGCTCGTCGATGCCCGCGAGTCCGGCGCCGGAGACGGCCTGGTAGCTGCTGACGACCAGCCGCTGGAGTCCCGCGGCGTCGTGCAGCGGCTTGAGCACCGGCATCGCGGCCATCGTCGTGCAGTTGGGGTTGGCCACGATGCCCTTGGGTATCGACTGCAGCGCCGAGGCATTGACCTCGGACACCACGAGCGGCACCTCGGGGTCGCCGCGCCATGCCGACGAGTTGTCAATGACGATCGCCCCGGCCGCCGCCGCCACCGGTGCCAGCGCGCGGGACGTCTCGCCGCCGGCGGAGAAGAACACGATGTCCAGTCCGGCGAAGTCGGCGGTCGCGGCGTCCTCGACGACACAGGATCCGTCTTGCCAGGGCAGGGTGCGCCCGACCGAACGGGAGGAGGCGAACAGACGCAGCGACTCGACGGGGAACGCGCGTTCGAGCAGGCAGCGACGCATCAGGTCGCCGACCAGGCCGGTGGCGCCGACGATGCCGACGCGCAGCGCGGGACGGTGGGCGAAGCGAGGGTGGGAGAGACGGGAGACGGACGGTGAACGCGATTGCATGGTGACCTCTGTCGGTGTGGGGAACGGAGTGCGTTCCGTCGACCGGATGTCGGACCGTGCAACGATGGAGTGCTTCCGTGTGCCCGTCCGACGATCCGCCAGACGGGACACGACGTCCCGCGCTAGCGGAGACGCCGTTTGGTAGTCTCGACCCGCGCGCACGACGGCGCCACGACACACACCGTCGAACGACGGGCGAGGCGGGCAGACGCGGGGCGGCACGGGCGGGACATGACCCGACCTTAGGGGCGCCCGCCCGGGCCTGTCAAGCCGGACGGCGTGGCGCGGGACCGCACACGGGTCGCCGATCGGGCGGCCCGACGGGCCCGGCTCAGCGCCGCGGATCCACCTCGACGCAGTGCCGCCCCACCTCCGCGATCGACGCCGCCCCCAGGTGCGCGAGCGTCAGGTGCATCTCCTCGACGAGCGTGGCGAGCATCCGCCGCACCGCCGGCGCGCCGCCCGCGCCCACCGCATAGAGCCCTGGCCGCCCGATCAGCACGCCCTGCGCGCCCAGCGCCAGCGCCGCCACCACGTCGCTGCCGCGGCGGATGCCGCCGTCGACCAGCAGCGGCACGCGGGCCGCGGCCTGCGGCCCCCAGTCGGCGAGCGCGCGGATCGTCGACGAGGTGCCGTCGATCTGGCGGCCGCCGTGGTTCGACACCACCACCGCCTCGACGCCGTGGTCGGCCGCGCGCAGCACGTCGTCCAACGCCAGCAGGCCCTTGATCAGCAGCGGCCCCTTCCAGCGCGCGCGCAGCCACGCGAGCGCCTCCCAGGTCAGGCTCGGGTCGTAGAGCGCGCCCACCACTTCGGCGTGCGAGCGGCCGCCCAGGTCGCCGAGCTCGTAGTTGCGCATCGTCGGCATGCCGTGGCGCGCGAGGTCCAGGCACCAGCGCGGATGCAGCGCGAAGTCGAGCAGCGTCGCGGGCGTCAGGCGCAGCGGCACCGTGAAGCCGTTGCGCCGGTCGCGGTCGCGCTTGCCGACCACCGGCACGTCGACGGTGAGCACCAGCGCGTCGTAGCCGGCGGCCTCGGCGCGCTCGATCAGCCGCTCGGTGATCGCGCGGTCGCGGAACACGTAGAGCTGGAACCAGCGCCGACCGTCGCCGACCGCGGCGACGTCCTCGAGCGTGGTGCCGGCCGCGGTCGACAGCACGAACGGGATGCCGGCCCGGGCGGCCTCGCGCGCGAGGACGCGGTCGGCATCGGGGTGGACCATCGTGGCGAGGCCGGTCGGCGCGATCGCGATGGGCGCGGCCACGGGCGCGCCGAGCAGCGTGGTCGCGACCGAGGTGCGCGACACGTCGCGCAGCAGGCGCGGCACGAAGCGCACCGACCCGTAGTCGTCGACGTTGGCGCGCGCGCTGCGCTCGTCGCAGGCGGCCCCGTCGACGAAGTCGAACACCGCCCGCGGCAGTCGCGCGCGGGCCATCCGTCTGAAGTCGTGGACCGAGGTCGCGCGGGAGGCATTCATCGGGGCAGGGCCTCGGGAGTACGATGCCGCCGATCCTACGCCCCGAGGCCGCTCATGACCGACCCCCGTTCCACCGACGCCTCCCGCCCGCTGCATGTCGCGCTGCTGGGCGACATGGTCGTGCGCAACCTCCCGCGGCTGCGCGCCAAGGCCGACTTCCCCGTCGAGATCGCCTGCGTGCCGAACGCCGCGCCCGCCGCCGAGCGTGCCGCGGCCATCCGCGCGGCCGACGCCGCGGTGGTCAACGCCTTCCCGTGGCCGGCGACCGACGCCCGCGGCCTGCGGCTCGTGCAGGTGCAGGGCGCCGGCTGGGAGAAGGTCGACACCGCCTGCCTGCCGGCGTCCACCACGGTGTGCAACGCCTTCGGCCACGTGCGCGCCGCGGCCGAGTACGCGCTGATGACCATGCTGATGTGGACCCACCAGTGGAAGGCCGTCGAGGACGACTTCCGCGGCGGCTCGTGGGCCTGGAGCGGTTCGGTGGGCGGGCCGTTCCGCGACGAGCTCAACAGCCGCACGGTGGGCATCGTCGGGCTGGGCCACATGGGCCGCGAGATCGCCACGCGCGTGCACGCGATGGGCGTGCGCGTGCTCGGCTGCGCACGCACCGCGCCCGGGGACACCAGCGCCTTCGACCATGTCTATCCGCTCGCGCAGCTCGACGCCTTCCTCACGCAGTGCGACTTCGTGATCCTCGCGATCGCGCTGGTGCCCGAGACGACCGGGCTGATCGACGCGCGGCGTCTCGCGCTGATGCGGCGCGGCGCGGTGCTGGTGAACCTGGCGCGCGGACCGGTGGTCGACGAGCGCGCGCTGTACGAGGCGCTCACCGGCGGCACGATCGCAGGCGCGGTGCTCGACGTCTGGTGGCGCTATCCGGACGCGAGCGACCCGTCGCCGCGCCCGTCCTCGCTGCCCTTCCACACGCTGCCCAACGTGATGATGACGCCGCACTCCTCGCAGTGGACCGAGCAGATGATGGACCGGCGCTGGGACATGATCGTCTCGAACCTGCGCCGGCTGCATCGCGGCGAGCCGCTGGCGGACGTGGTGCGGGCGGGGCGCGCCGCGCCCTGAGCCTCGCGCGGGTCTCAGTCGATCAGCCGGCCCGCCGCCCGGAACGGATACGGACCGGCGAAGTCACCGACGACCGCGGTGTGCGTGACGAGCTGCAGCCCGCTCCACCAGTGGAGCTGGAAGCCCGGCGGCTCCATCGTGAACCGGTCCGCGGCATCCCGGTCGATGTCGAGCGCGACCTGATGCGCGGGGCTGGGGCAGGTGCCCGCGACGGTCTTCGCGAAGCGCACGGTGATCGGTCGGTGCAGGTGCCCCGCAATGATCCGCTCGACCTGCGGGTGGGCGGCGATCACCTCGGCCAGCGCGTCGATGCCGGACAGGCCCACGCGGTCCATGTGCCCGATGCCGGTCACGAACGGCGGATGGTGCATCGCCACCACCGTCGGCCGTCCGGGCGCCGCGGCGAGCGTGCGGTCCAGCCAAGCGAGGCGCTCGGCGCACAGCGCGCCAGCGCCCGAGCCCGGCACCACCGTGTCGAGCGCCACCAGCCGGATCGGGTCGAGGTCGACCGCGTACTGCACGAACGGCGCCCACTGGCGCAGGTACACATGGTCGGGAAACGCCTCGCGCAGCGCGCCCCGCTCGTCGTGGTTGCCGGGCAGCAGGTAGACCGGCATCGGCAGCGGCGCCAGCAGTTCACGGATCAGCGCGTATTCCTCGGCGGTGCCCCGGTCACCGAGGTCGCCGGTGGCCACGACCGCATCGGGGCGCTGCGGCAGCGCGAGGAGGCTCGTGACGCACCGCTCCAGCATCGATGCGGTGTCGACCACGCCGTAGGCGAGGCGGCGTTCGGCCTTGATGTGCAGGTCGCTGATCTGGCACAGGAGCATGGCGGTCGGTCCTCTTGGCAGGGGCGGTCGTGGGTCGGGCTGCGGGGGGTGGACGAGGCGCCGCTCAGCGGCCTGGCGTACCGGCCGCAGCGGCATCGGACGCCTCGGGTGCAACCCGCAGCGCCGACGCGCGGACCGCGCAGTGCACCGTGTCGCCCGGTCGCGGCGTCTCGCGCTCGGTCACGCGGGCGACGAGCGGCTGTGCGGTGCCGACGTCGATCACCAGCCGCGTGTGGTCGCCGAGGAAGAAGCGGCTGAGCACGCGCCCCGCGAACTGTGCGCCGGCGGCATCGACGAGCCGCAGGTCCTCGGGCCGGAACATCGCGGACGAGACCGAAGACGCCGAGCCCGGCGGCAGCGGCAGCGCACCGCCCGCGAAGCGCAGCGCGCCGTCGGCAGACTGCCCCTCGATCCGGTTCATCGTGCCGATGAAGTCGGCGACGAACGCATCGGCCGGCTCGTTGTAGACCTGCTGCGGCGTGCCGACCTGCGCGATGCGGCCCTCGGCCATCACCGCGATGCGGTCACCCAGCGCCATCGCCTCGGCCTGGTCGTGGGTCAAGTAGACGGTGGTGATGCCGAGCGAACGCAGCAGCCGGTCGATCTCCAGGCGCAGCGTCTCGCGCAGCCGTGCATCGAGCGCGGTGAGCGGCTCGTCGAGCAGCAGCACGCGCGGGCGCGGCGCGATCGCGCGGGCGAGCGCCACGCGCTGGCGCTGTCCGCCCGAGAGCTGGTCGATGCGCCGCGCGGCCAGCGGTTCGAGCTGCGTCATCGCCAGCATCTCGCGCACCCGGGCGTCGCGTTCGGCCGCCGGCAGGCCGCGCACCCGCAGGCCGTAGGCCACGTTGCCCTCGACCGTCATGTTCGGGAACAGCGCATAGCTCTGGAAGACCATGCCGACGTTGCGGCGCTCGATCGGCACGCGCGTCACGTCGGTGTCGCCGAACAGCACGCGACCGCCGTCGTCCGGTGCCTCGAGACCGGCGACGATCCGCAGCGTCGTGGTCTTGCCGCAGCCCGAGGGGCCGAGCAGCACCACCGTCTCGCCGGCGCCGATCTCCAGGTCGACCGGATGCAGCGCGCGCGTGCCGTCGGCGAAGGTCTTCGCGCAGCCGCGCAGCACGATCGGGATGCCGCTCATGTCGCTCATGACGCCGTGCCTGCTCGCGCCACGGTGCGGCCGCGCGGGCGCGACGCCCACTGCAGTGCCACCAGCAGCGGCACGATGATCACGAAGAACACCAGCGTGTAGGCCGAGCCCACCTCGATGCGCAGCGACGCGTAGGCATCGGCCAGGCCCACGGGCAGCGTCGGCGTGAGCGGGGTGTGCAGCAGCAGCGTCATGTTGAACTCGCCCAGCGACAGGGTGACGACCATCAGCGAGCCGGCCACGATGCCCGAGCGGCAGCAGGGCAGCACAATGCCGAAGAAGCGCTGCGCGAAGCTCGCCCCCAGGCTGCGCGCGCCTTCCTCGAGCGTGTTCAGGTCGATCGAGCTCATCACCGCCAGCACGCTGCGCACCATGAACGGCAGGGTGAAGAGCACGTGGCCGATCAGGATGAAGGCTTCGCTGGTGCGCAGCCCGCCCACGCCGCCGAAGGTGACGATCAGCGCGAGCGCGGTGGCCAGCCCCGGCACCGCGATCGGCATCACCATCAGCTCTTCGACCGCGCGGGTCAGCGCGTTCGAGCGCTTGGCCAGCACGTAGGCCGCGGGCACGCCCAGCAGCAGCGTGCACACGAGGCAGGCGAGCGCGATCCGGATCGAACGGAAGACCGTGTGCCGGTAGTCGGTCCAGACCTTGACCACCCAGTCGAGCGTCAGGCCGCTGCGCCAGCCTTCGAAGTAGTTGCGGGTCACGCCCGCCAGCATCGACATCGCGACCGGCAGCACGAGGAAGGTGCAGACCGCGAGCGTGAAGGCGAGCAGCGCCCAGAAGACCGGCGTGCGTCGGCGCATCGCTCAGCCCGCCGCCGCGACCGAGGTGCCGGCCACCGAGCGGGCCAGCGCCAGCGCCGCCCAGGTGATCGCGCCGAGCACGAAGGACAGGGCCGCGGCCATCGCCACGTTGGCCTGCAGCGTGAACTCGGTGTAGACGACCATCGGCAGCACGTTGATCTTCGTGGCCAGCGTGAACGCCGTGCCGAACGCGCCCATCGCGGTGGCGAAGCAGATCGCCCCGGCCGCGAACAGCGCGGGGCGCAGCGCGGGCACCAGCACGTCGCGCACGACGCGCAGCGGCCCCGCGCCGAGCGAGCGGGCCGCCTCCTCGATGCGCGGATCGAGCTTCTCGGCCGCGGCCATCACCGTGAGGATCGTGCGCGGGATGGAGAAGTACAGGTAGCCGACGAAGAGGCCGGTCATCGAATAGGCGAACACCCAACGCTCGCCGAACAGCGCATCGGTGAGCTCGGGCACCAGGCCTTGGCGTCCGCCCAGCATGATCACCATGAAGCCGATCACCACGCCGGGGAAGGCCAGCGGCAGCGTGAGCATCGCCACCAGCAGCTCGCGGCCGGGGAAGCGGTTGCGGACCAGGAAGACGCCGCTGATGCCCGACACGACGAGGGTCGCCGCGGTGGTCGCCGCCGACAGCAGCACCGTGGCGACGAGGCTCGACAGGTAACGCGGCTCCACGAGCACCGCCGTGTACGCCGACCAGCCGCGCGGACCGCTGCCGCCGATCAGCGCCAGACGCGCGAGCGGCACCAGGAAGAAGGCGATGAAGACCACCGCGGCCGGCAGCAGCAGCGCGACGAGCAGGACGCGCTCGTCGCCGAGTGGCCTACGTGCTGACGCGCTCAGCCCACGTCCTTCTGGTAGCGCTCGCCGATCACCTTCGCCGCCGCCGACAGCTTGAACACGTCGAGCGGCTTGGCGCGTGCGTACTCCGCATCGGGCAGGAAGCGGGCGCGGACCTCGTCGCTCATCGCCGCCGGGAACACCGGGCGCAGGAACGCGTTCGCCCAGTGACGCTGGCCCTCGTCGCTCATCACGAAGTCGAGGACACGACGCCCCTGCTCGGGGTTCGGGCCACGGGCGACCAGCCCCATCACGTAGGGCAGCTGCTGCGTGCCTTCCTGCGGGATCACGAAGCTCACCGGTGCCTTGTCGGTGTACTTCGCGCGGTAGGCGTTGAAGTCGTAGTCGAGCAGGATCGGGATCTCGCCCGAGAGCACACGCGCGTAGGCGGTCTGGGTCGGCACCACCGGCTGGTTGGCCTGGAGCTGCTTGAAGAACGCGATGCCCGGGTCGAGCTGGTCGTACGTGCCGCCGAGCGCGAGGTTCACCGCGATCACGCCGACCTGCCCGACTGCGGCGCTGGCCGGATTCAGGTAGCCGACGAGGCCCTTGTACTCGGGCTTGAGCAGGTCCTTCCACGACGCCGGGACCGGCTTGCCGCGCAGGGCCGCGGTGTTGACGAAGAGGCCGAGCGTGCCCGAGTGGATCGTCGTCCAGTAGCCCTCGGGATCCTTCATGCCGGCGGGCACGTCGTTCCAGCGCGCGGGCCGGTACGGCGTGAGCACCTCGGCGGCGCGCGCCTGCGGGCCGACCTGGCCACCGAGATAGGTCACGTCGGCGACCGGGTTCGCCTTCTCCGCGATCAGCGCGGCGAGCGACTGGCCCGAGTTCTTGTTGTCCGGCGGGACCATCACGCCGGTGCGCTGGCCGATCAGCTTGAGCATGCCGCCCCAGTCGGCCCACTCGGGCGGGCAGTTGTAGCAGATCGCGCGCTGCGACTGGGCCTGGGACAGGCGGGGTATCGAGGAGGCCGTGCCGAGTGCGGCAGTGGCTTGGAGCAGGCGGCGGCGGTTCATGAGGAGTCCGCTCTCGGGGTCGGATGGGAGTGCCGGCAGCCTAGCCACGAGCCGTGACAGCGGCATGACACGGGCGCCCGTGCGGTGACCCTCAGAAGCGGCGGCTCGCGCCGAGCTGCAGGATCCGCGCGTCGAGCCGCGCCAGCCCCGGGCTGCCCTCGCCGCCGATCCGCCACGTGCCCTGCTGCCGGTACCACTCGGCGCGCAGGTCGACGGTCCAGGCCTCGTCGATCCGCCAGGCGACGCGCAGGCCGGCCGCCAGCGCACCGAAGGCGGACAGCCGCTGGTCGGGGGACACCGCGCGCTCGGGCGACGCTGCGAACCCGGGCGGGAACGGCGCACCGAGCACCGGGTCGTAGACCGGGTCGAAGTAGAAGCGCGCAGCACTCTGCGAATGCAGGCGCGCCAGGGGTGCGAGCGTCCAGCCGTGCGCCAGCGGCCGCACCCACTCGATGCCGAGCGTGTGGGCCCGCACGCCCCAGCTGTCGCGGTAGTGGCGGTACTGCGTGCGCAGCGTGCTGCCGGCCAGCGCGGTCGGCCCGTCTGCGATGTGGTGGTTCCAGCGCAGCAGCACCGAGGCCTGGTCTCGGCGCTCCGGTCTGATGTCCGGGTACTTGTAAGGATCGCTCAGCGTGCCGTCGGCGCGGGCGAAGCCGAGCTGCAGCGCCACGATGTCGTGGGGCGACGTGATGCGGGTCACGCCGGCCGACAGTTCCAGGGTGCGCCGGTCGCCCGCGATCGGGGACGGGTCGGCGCCGTCGATCCGGTCCCGGGCGAAGGCCGCGGCGCCCGACCATTCGGTGTTGCCGTCCTCGGAGCGCAGGCGCACGCCCGCGGAGACCGCACGCGACCGGTAGTCGTTCTCGTCGGAGTGCGCGAGGCCGACCGTCCAGGCCGTGCGATCGGCGTGCCGCGTGAGCCGCAGGTCGCCGAAGACGCGACGGTCGCGCAGCGACGAGGCGCCGGACACCGCGGTGTGCCAGCGTGGCGAGGCGCCGGACACCGCGTCGACGCCGCCGCTCGCCGCGATCGACCAGTCCTCGCCGACCGGGCCGGTGTACCAGACCGACGGCGAGCTGACGCGCACGCGCCGCAGGCCGGGCTGGGCATCGCGGTAGTCGAGGTGACGCACGCCCACGGTGTGGCCGTCGGGCGGGTCGTACGCGGCCGCCGGCGGCGCCACCCCGGGCAGCGCGAGCGCGGCGGCCAGCAGCGCGCCGCCGGGGCCGGGGCGGGGGCCGGACCCGGCGTGCGGCGCGGGTCCGGTGGCGGTCGCGCTCAGTTGCATCCGCAGCCGCCGCTGCCCACGCGCCCGCCTCCGGACGCCGACTCCCGGCTCGCGAAGGCCTTCTCGGCGATGCGTGCGTCGGCCGGATCGTCCATGCGCATCTCGGGCCGGGCGAGCTCGCCCTTCTCCCAGGGGCGCACCGGTCCGGTGGCACTGCAGGCGGACAGCAGCGCGGTCGCGGCCAGCATCGCGCCCGCGAGCCGATGCGTCATCGCGCCGGGCCCGCATCGAGCGGGCGCTTCGATGCGTCGAGGGCCCGCTCGATGCGCCGCTCCAGGCCGTCGGCCTCGGAGGCACGAAAGCCGGCGTGGACCGCGAGCACGCGGCCGTCCGCATCGATCAGCACCGAGCTCGGCATCGTGCGCACCGCATAGCGCGCCGCGAGCGCGCCCGTCGGATCGAGCGCGACCGCGAACGCAGGCGGCTCGCGCGCGACGAAGCGCTGCACGTCGGCGAGGCGCGCATCGACGCTCACCGCGATCACCCTCAGACCGCGCTCCCCGTAGCGGCGCTGCATCGTCGACATCCAGGGGAAGGACTGGCGGCAGGGCGCGCACCAGGAGGCCCAGAAGTCCAGCCAGACCACGCGCCCGCGCTCGGCCTCCAGGCTCACCGTGCCGCCGTCGAGCGCGGGCAGCGCGAACGCGGGCGCCGTATCGCCGGGCGAGACCGCCTGGGCGCCGACCGGCGTCGCGAGCAGGGCGGCGGCCACCACCGCGCCGGCCGCGAGAGGGCGCCGGCGTCGCGCCGCCCGGAGCGCGAGCGCGAGGGCAGCGAAGGCCGCGAGCCCGGGCAGCAGCGGGTCGGCCGGACCCGGCAGGCCGAGCGAGCAGCCGCCATAGCCGACGTTGAACGGCGGGGCGATCGAGGCCTGCTCGGTGGACTGCGCGGTGGACTGCGATGCGGCGTTCGTGGGCGGTGCGTCGACGCTCGGACCGCCGCCGGCGTCACCGGTGAGGCCCGGGTCGGGTGGTGTCGGGGGGGCGTTCAGGCGCTCGCGCGACACGGCTCCGAGG
>JAIYAG010000360.1 GCA_027489195.1 Burkholderiales bacterium
CAACACCTGGGCCATCGACTCGGCAGTCCGGATGGCGCGGTACACGTACTCGGAAGAGACGTATGCGTACGCCACCAGAAGCGCTGCGAGGCCCAGCTGACTGGTGGTCTGGCCCGCTGGAACGGGCCCCGCGATCATGCCGATGTCATGGATCAGCGCAACGGTCAGCAACACGAAGCCACCAAAAATGATGCGCGAACGCGCGGGGCCCAGCACCGCCCGCTTACGCCAGAGCACTACGGTCAGACTCACCGCACCGACCAGGGTCAGAAGGTAGACGAGCAGGCGGACGTGGCTGCCCAGCGAGTCGTGCCAAAGTGTCGAGACCAGCAGAACCGTGCCGACCCCCACCACCCAGAGAGATGCATTGCGCATGCGGGTCGTCCAGATCTGCAGCAGCATCAGCGTCACACCGATCAGGCACACGCTGAACCACAGAACCGTCAGCGGGCGCCATTGCTCGGCCTGCATCGCACTGAGCAGGGGCACCGTACCCAGGCCATCCAGAAACGTTCGGGCCCAAAACAGAAAGCAGCACAGCGCAAAAAGACCCATCACAGGCTGGCGACCCCCGACCAGCCACAAGACGCCGCAGACCAGGCTCAAGCCCAACACCAGCCACACGCTCAACCGATCCAGCTCCAACGCGGATTGGGCTTCCAGGTAAGGCCCCAGAACGTCGGCGCTGGGGCCGACCCACACCTTGACCAATCCCTGGTGCAGGGCGGCAAAAGTCGCCAGATCCAGCTGCACCTGATCCACGCCTTGCGGCAGCAAGAACATGGCCGGGTTGCGGCCGTTCATCAGGCTCGGCGCTGCGCTGTCCAGCTGCCGCGAGGCTGGCACTGCTGTCAGAGGCCGCCCATTGGCCGAGATGTGATACGGCGCGGTGGCGCGAACGATAGCGACCGCCATGCGCTCGCCACCGCAATGGGGCACCTCGATGACATAGCTGATGCGCACGCTCTGGCGGCGCCACGCTGACTGCAAGGCGTCCGGAACGGTCACCGGACCCTGATCGATCACCTTGCCACCGTCTTGTGTGACGGTGCGGGTGATCTTGGCATCACCGATTCCGCCGTCGCAAGCGCTCGCCCTCGCATGGGGCAGGCTCGCAAGACACAGCGCCAAAATGAAGGCCACACGCGCCAGGAGCTTGCCACCAGCTCCAAGAAAACATCTGAACGACGGCAATGCGCTCACCTTGATTTCAGATCGATCAGCGATGCCCGCGGGCGAAACTCCCAAGCGGACACACAACGCCTGCAACCCTCGCAAGCGTCGCGCATATCCAGACCCCTCGGCAGCGCCGCACCCCGACTGCCTGCAGCTCGAACGCTTCGTCTGAAACGGCCAATGCGCTCGGCCCATCTCTTGCTGCGTCCCCCACTGCACGCCTCAGCGAGCAGATGAACCGCGAATGCCCTTGGCCGCACCCCCTCGAACAGGGGGTGTACGGTACCCCCAGGAAAACACAGACTCAGCGCGTACAGGCCGCACTCCAAACATCTGGAATTGAAATGAAGAACCATCGCTCCAAGATTTCGCTGCTGACGATGTCGCTGATCTTGACCGCATGCGGCGGCGGCGGGGATTCTCCTGCAGCGGCAGCACCCGGCACACCGAGCGCACCCAGCGCACCCAGCGCACCCGTCGCTGCATCGAGCCCTCTGGCCCCCGACTTTGCCAGCATCGAGGATTGCATTTCCACCGAATGGATCCTGGTGGCGGATCAAGCCACCCTAAGGGCCAACGCAATTGCCGCTCCGGGGGTGACCTATTCGGCAACAGGCCAAGCCTTGGTGAACATCGCCCGCGACGGAACCTACACCTACAGCCCCGGCTTCACCGTCAACATGCAGACACCGGCCGGCCCGGCTTCTGGCCAGGCCTCGGGCTCCAGCCGAGGAACCTGGAGTATCAGCGGCAACACCCTGGTCACCAGTGAGACGAGCAACAACATCACCGGGGTGGTCACAGGATCGTTCGGGAGCGTCCCTCTACCGCGCCTCACCGACTTCAGCAGCATGTCGTCCACGATCCTGGCCTGCAATCCGGCCTATTTCGAATACGTGGTCACCTCGAGCACGGGTAACTTCACGCAAAGGCTGGTTCGTTAGGCTTGGGTCACGACGGCGTCCACTTCGACCATCTCGGTGGCTCAGCCCGAAGGACACCGGGTGGGCGAAGCGGTCAACCCTCAGCGCGTGGTGCGCGCGCGCTGGCGCTTGTGCTGGCGAGAGCGGTACATCAAGCAGACTTCGGTCCGCTCGACAGCGGAGCGGTCCGCTGCACCTGAGCGCCCGCCCCGGACCGCAGCGAGGCGGTCCGGCCAGTTCCGCTCAACTCAGGGATACAGCAGCCTCGGTAGCCAGAGCACCACTTCGGGCACGAACGTGATGATGATCAGCGTCGCGAACAGCGGCACCATCCACGGCAGCACCGCCTGCACCGTCTTCTCGAACCCCAGCTTGGACACCTTCGCCAGCACGAACAGCACCATCCCCACCGGCGGCGTCAGCAGCCCGATCATCAGGTTCAGCACCATGATCAGCCCGAAGTGGATCGGGTCGATGCCGAGCTTGATCGCGATCGGCAGCAGGACCGGCACCAGGATCGTGATTGCCGCGATCGTCTCCATGAAGCAGCCGACGAACAGCAGGAAGATGTTCACCAGGATCAGGAACACCCACTTGTCGTTGGTGATCGACAGCACCCAGCGGGCGATCTCGTCGGTCACCTGGGTGGTGGTCAGCACCCAGGCGAAGATGGACGCCGCCGCGACGATGAAGAGCACCGAGGCGGTGGTCTCGATCGTCTCCATGCTGATCTTCACCAGCATCCGCACGCTCAGCGTGCGGTACCAGACGAAGCCGAGGAACAGCGCCCAGGCGACCGCGGCGACGGCCGCCTCGGTGGGGGTGAACAGGCCCGAGGCCATGCCGCCGATCAGGATGACCGGCGTGAGCAGCGCCATGAAGGCTTCGAACTTGAACAGCTTGTCCGCGATAAGCACCGCCAGCAGCGGCACCCCGAACTTCACGCTGCCGCCGAGCTCGTCGTTGCCCCACAGCACGTACAGCGTCGCGGCCGCGACGACGATCGCGGCGAGCTCGCCGAACGCGCGGCCCATGCGCGGCCACGAGAACGCGATGTCCGCGCCGTAGTTCCGCACGTGTGCGTAGTAGGCGACCATGCCCATCATGAACAGCGCCATGATCGCGCCCGGCACGAAGCCGGCGGCGAACAGCTTGCCGATCGAGGTGTTGGCCTGCACGCCGTAGATCACCATCGGCAGCGAGGGCGGGATGATCGGCCCGAGGGTCGACGACGCGGCGGTGATGCCGACCGCGAACTCCACCGGATAGCCGTGGTCCTTCATCGCCTTGATCTCGATCGTGCCCAAGCCGCCGGCATCCGCGACCGCGGTGCCCGACATGCCGGCGAACACCACCGAGCCGACGACGTTGACGTGGCCCAGGCCGCCCTTGAGCCAGCCGACCAGCGCGAGCGCGAAGTTGTAGATCCGGTTGGTGATGCCGGCCGAGTTCATCAGGTTGCCGGCGTAGATGAAGAACGGCACCGCCAGCAGCGGGAACGAGTCGACGCCGCCGACCATCCGGTGGATGACCGTGAGCGGCGGAATGTTGCCCGACAGCCAGATGTACACCAGCGAGCCGATGCACATCGCCATGGCGATGGGGATGCCGGCGGTCAGCGCCGCCAGGAACGAGGTGAAGAGGATGGAGTTCATGGTGGGTGTGCGCCTTCAGTCCTCGGTCTCGCCCGGCCGCTCGAGCAGGCTCCAGCCGCGCCGCTTGTGGCGGATCGCGACCTGCACCGCGCGGAAGGTCATCATCGCGAAGCCGAGCGTGACGGCCCCGTAGATCCACTTCATCGACAGGTCGACGACGGTCATGTTCAGGTTGGCCATCTTCGGCATCAGCTCGATCGACAGCCAGGTCGCATACGCGAGGAACGCGATGCGCACCACGTCGACCGAGGTCGACATCGCGCGCGCGACCGCCGCCGGCAGCCAGCGGTAGATGAACTCGACGTGGATGTGGTTGTTGCGGCGGATCGCCATCGACGAGCCGATGAAGGTCACGACGATCAGCAGGTAGCGCGCGATCTCCTCGGTCCAGGCGGCCGAGTCGTCGAGCACGTAGCGCGTGAAGAACTGGTAGAAGACCGTCAGCGCGAGCAGCCAGAAGACGGCGAGCGTCAGCCAGTCCTCCCACTTGTAGCCGGACAGGTCGATCGGCGCGTCGGTCGCATGGAAGCGGCCGGAGTCGTCGAGCACGGCCTCGCCGCCGAACGGATCGTCGTCGGCGGGGAGGGCGGCCTTGGGCGGGGCATTCATGGCGTGAGGCTCGGGTGTGGGGTTCGTGTGACGGCGTGGAGCGTTCCGAGACGAAAGAGCCGGCGCTCGGGCCGGCTCTCTCGCTGCATCGGGCGAGCCCGGTGCGTCACTTCAGGGCGACGATCCGGTCGTAGTCCTTGCGGTCGTAGCCGAGCTGCTCGGGCGTGAAGTTCTTCAGCACCGCGTCGACGAAGCTCTGGCGGTTCACCTGGACGATGTTGATGCCCTTCTTCTTGAACTCCTCGACCAGCTCGCCCTCGCGCTTGACGATGGCCGCGGTGGCGCGCGCCGCCGCTTCCTGCGTGACGTCGGTGAAGATCTTCTTCTCGGCGTCGGACAGCTTCGTCCAGACGTGCGGGGCGATCTGCGTCACCAGGCCGTCGACGATGTGGCCGGTCAGCATGATGTGCTTCTGCACCTCGAAGAACTTCTTGGCCTCGATCGTGGTCAGCGGGTTCTCCTGCGCCTCGACCGTGCCGTTCTGCAGCGCGAGGTAGACCTCGGCGAAGGCGATCGGCGTCGGGTTCGCGGCGCAGGACCTCGGCGTCGCCATGTAGGCGGGCACGTCGGGCACGCGGATCTTCAGGCCCTTCATGCCGGCGCAGTCGTTGAACGCGCGGTTCGAGGTGGTGTGGCGGGCACCGTAGTAGGTGTACGCGGTCATCACGATGCCGGTCTTCTGGCGGTAGCCCTCGGCGAGCTCCTTGAACACCTCGCTCTTGGCGTAGGCGGCCTGGTGGGCGGCATCGCGGAAGATGAACGGGTAGTAGGCGACGCCCACGCGCGGGAAGCTGCGGGCCGCGAACGACGGGCCGCTGATGATCATGTCGACCGTGCCCAGGGTCAGGCCCTGGTTGATGTCGGTCTCCTTGCCGAGCGAGGACGCCGGGAAGACTTGGATGTCGAACTTGCCGTTGGTGCGCTTCTTGATCTCCTCGGCGGCCCACACCGACTCGGTGTGGTACGGCTCGGAGACCTCGTAGACATGGGCCCACTTGAGCTTGGTCTGGGCCAGGGCGGGGGCGGCCGGCAGCGCCAGCGCGGCGGCCGCGGTCAACATCGTCGCGATCAGTTTCATGTCGTCTCCTCGTCGATACGGGGGGGAAAGCGGAACCTGGGGCTCAGGCCTCGGTCGGGCCGAGCTGGACCTTCATGCTGACCGTCTTGTCGCGCGCGAGCGTGAGCGCGTGCACGGCATCGGTCAGGGGATGCACGCCCGAGAGCACCGGGCGGACGTCGACGCGGCGCTCGGCGATCGAGCGGACCGCGTGATCGAACACGTTGGCGAAGCGGAACGACCCGCGCAGGTCGAGCTCGCGCGCCATGATCTGGTTGGCCAGCAGGTGCATGCCGTCGGGCGGCAGCGTGCCGACCTGGACGATGATGCCGCCGCGGCGCACCGTCTCCATGCAGGCGGCGAGCGCGGACGGCGCGCCCGACACCTCGAAGGCGACGTCGGGCTCGCCGATCAGGTCCGACAGGCGCCCGTCCTTGGGCAGCTGGTCGGTGCGCACCGTCACGTCGGCGCCGACCTGGCGGGCGACGTCCAGCGGGTGATCGACCACGTCGGTGATCGCGACGTGCGCGGCGCCGGCGAGCTTCACGGCCAGCGTCATCATGCAGCCGATGGTGCCCGAGCCGGTGATCAGCACGCGCTTGCCGAGCAGGTTGCCCGCGCGGTGCGCCGAGTGCAGCGCGATCGACAGCGGCTCGGACATCGCGATCTCGGCGAGCGACACGCCGGTGCTCACCGGCACGCACTGCGACTCCGGCATCAGGAAGAACTCGCGGAAGGTGCCGTGCATGTGCGGGAACACGCTGGCGCTGCCGAGGAAGCGCATGTTCGAGCACAGGTTCTCGCGGCCCTCGCGGCAGCCCGCGCACTGGCCGCAGGGCTTGGACGGGTTCACCGCGATGCGGTCGCCCGCCTTGACGCGGCGCACGCCGGCGCCGGTGGCGGCGACCACGCCCGAGGCCTCGTGGCCGGGCACCAGCGGCTCGCGGATCACGAAGCTGCCGTTGCGGCCGTGGAAGTAGTAGTGCATGTCCGAGCCGCAGATGCCCGCGGCGCCCAGGCGCACCAGCACCTCTCCGGGTCCGGGCTGCGGCGTCGGCACGTCGACGACCCGCAGGTCCTCGGCGCCATGTACCTGGCATTCCAGCATCGTGTCTCCTCGCCCTCTCTCGGGAAACCGGAAGGTACCGCAGGTGGCGCGGCGCGCCCACCCCGCCGGTGTCCCGGCCATCGCTGTACACTAGTATACATGTCCCGATCGCCGCGAGTCCCCGGCTTCGCGCCCCGAGAGCCGTCGCTGGTCCCGTCGCTCTACCGCGACCTGCGCGAGCGGATCGTGTCGGTCGCGCTGCCTCCCGGCGAGGCCGTCTCGGAGGCCCGGATCGCCGAAGGCTACGGCGTGTCGCGCACGCCGGTGCGCGAGGCCTTCAAGCGGCTCGCCGAGGACGGCTTCCTGGAGGTGGTGCCGCAGGTCGGCACCTTCGTCGCCCGGATCGACCTGCGCCTGGTCCGCGACAGCCACTTCGTGCGCGAGACGCTCGAATGCCGCATCGTCGAGCTCGCGGCCGCGCGGATCGACGACGCGCACCGCGCGCTGCTGCGCGACAACCTGGCCCGCCAGCGGCGCGCGCTCGCCGCCCACGACGCCGCGGGCTTCTTCGCCGTCGACGAGGCGATGCATGAGCTGCTCGCCGCGATCGCCGGCCACCGCAGCGCCTGGCAGGTCATCCACTCGGCCAAGGCGCAGCTCGACCGCGTGCGCCACCTGTCGCTGCAGAGCGCGGGCCGCTCGAAGCTGCGGATGACCGAACACAAGGCCATCGCCGACCGCGTCATCGCCGGCGACGGCGTCGGCGCCGCGCAGGCGATGCGTGCGCACCTCGGCACCATCTTCGATGCGATCGCCAACATCGCCACCGAGAACGCCCACTACTTCACCGATTCCGGCACCGCGCCCGGCGCCCTGCGCGCGTCCGACCCGCCGCTCCCGGTCGCGCGCCGCGCCTGAGGCGCCGCGCCGACGCCCACCGAGGACCTTCGCATGACCCGCATCGCCCGCATTCGCGCCACGCCCGTGACCGTGCCGCTGGAGGCGCCGCTGCGCCACAGCAACGGCGCCCACTGGGGGCGCTTCGTGCGCACCCTGGTCGAGGTCGAGACCGACGACGGCTACATCGGCCTGGGCGAGTTCGGCGGCGGCGGCGAGACCGCCACGGCGGCGGTCGAGGGGCTGATCGGGCTGCTGCGCGGCCACGACGTGTTCCGGCTCGAGGCGATGCGCTTCGCCGTCTGCAACCCGACCGCGAGCCTCTACAACAACCGCACGCAGATGCACGCGGCGCTCGAGTTCGCCTGCCTCGACATCATGGGCAAGAAGCTCGGCGTGCCGGTGGCCGAGCTGATCGGCGGGCGGGTGCGCGACTCGGTCGAGTTCGCCTCGTACCTGTTCTTCCGCTATGCCGACCCGAAGACCGGCGACGGCGAGGTCCGCACCCCGGAGCAGCTCGTCGCCCATGCCCGGGCGCTCAAGGCCGAGCACGGGTTCGCCTCGCACAAGCTCAAGGGCGGCGTGTTCCCGCCCGCGCACGAGCTCGCCTGCTACAAGGCGCTCGCCCAGGCCTTCCCGGCCGATCCGCTGCGCCACGACCCGAACTGCGCCTGGTCGCTCGCCGACGCGATCGCGTTCTGCCGCGGCATCGAGGGGCTGAACAACCACTTCATCGAGGACCCGGTCTGGGGCATGCCGCAGCTCGCCCGCCTGCGCGAGATCGTGCGCATGCCGACGGCGACCAACACGGTGGTGGTCAACTTCGAGCAGCTCGCGGCCAACGTCGCGCAGCGCGCGGTCGACGTGATCCTGCTCGACACCACCTTCTGGGGCGGCATCCGCCCCTGCGTGAAGGCCGCCGGCATCTGCGAGACCTTCGGGCTGGGCGTGGCGGTGCACTCCTCGGGCGAGCTCGGCGTGCAGCTCGCCTCGATGCTGCACATGGGCGCGGTGGTGCCGAACCTCGGCTACTCGGCGGATGCGCATTACCACCATCTGGTCGACGACGTGATCGTCGGCGGCAAGATGCGCTACGTGAACGGGCGCATCGCGGTGCCGACCGCGCCGGGGCTGGGCGTGGCGCTCGACGCCGAGAAGGTCGCCCGCTACCACGAGCTCTACAAGGAGCTGGGCGGCTATGCGTACGACCGCGATCCGGGCCGCCCGGGCTGGTATCCGCTGGTGCCGAACGCGGACTGGGCGGATCCGGGCGTGTCGATGACGCCCGCGCTGCGCTGAGGGAGCCGCCCGCGATGGCCCGCCTGTCCGACGAGACGCTCGCCGCGCTGCCCTCCGACATCGCCCGTCCCGCCTATGGGCGGCGCGACGCGCGGATCGGCGTCGTGCACCTGGGCGTCGGCAACTTCCACCGCGCCCACCAGGCGGTGGCCTTCGACGACCTGCTCGCCGCCGGCGACCGGCGCTGGGCGGTGAGCGGCGTGAGCCTGCGGCGGCCGGCGATGCGCGATGCGCTCGTGCCGCAGGACGGCCTCTACACGGTGCTGGTGCGCGACGGCGCCGGCACCCGGGCGCGCGTCGTCGGCGCGCTGCGCGAGCTGCTGGTCGCGCCCGAGTCGCCGGCGGCGGTGATCGCGCGGCTCGCCGCCGCGGACACGCGGCTGGTCACGCTGACCGTCACCGAGAAGGGCTACGACGAGACGGGTCCGGCGAGCGCGGTCGGGCTGCTGGCGCTCGGACTCGCCGCGCGGCACGCGGCCGGGCGGGGCGGGCTGTCGGTGCTGTCCTGCGACAACCTGTCGCGCAACGGCGCGCGGCTGCAGGCGCGGCTGCGCGCCGAGGCGACGGCGATCGATCCGGCGCTCGCCGACTGGATCGACCGTGCGGTCGCCTGCCCGGACACCATGGTCGATCGGATCGTGCCGGCCACGGTCGATGGAGACCGCGAGGAGGCCGCGCGGCGGCTGGGCGTGGACGATGCCTGGCCGGTCGCCGCCGAGCCGTTCACGCAGTGGGTGATCGAGCGCCGCTTCGCCGGCGAGGCACCGCCGCTCGAGGCCGCGGGCGCCGAGCTGGTCGACGACGTCGCGCCCTGGGAGGCGATGAAGCTGCGTCTGCTGAACGCGGCGCACTCGTCGCTCGCCTATCTCGGTGCGAGCGCGGGCCTGCCCACGGTCGACGCCGCGATCGCCGAGCCGCGGCTGCGCGCCTTCGTCGGTCGACTCTGGCTGCAGGCCGCGGCGACGCTGCCGGCCGCGGTGCGCGCGCAGGCGCCGGCCTACGGTGCCCGCCTGCTCGAGCGCTTCGCGAATCCGGCGCTGCGCCACCGCCTGCTGCAGATCGCGATGGACGGCTCGCGCAAGCTGCCGCAGCGGCTGGTCGCGACGCTGCGCGACGCGCGCCGCGCCGGCCTGCCGCACGACACGCTGCTGCTCGCGGTCGCCGCGTGGATGCGCTTCTGCGCGGGCCGCGACGACGCCGGCGCCGAACTGCCGCTCGACGACCCGCTCGCCGCCCGACTGCGCACGGTCGCGCAGGCGCCGGGCGACGCGCTGCAGACGGTGCGCGCGATGCTCGCGATCGACGAGGTGTTCGGCGATGCGGCTACCGACCCGACGCTCGCGCCGGCGCTCGCCGCCGTGCTCGACGGACTGCGCCGACGCGGCACGCTCGCCGCGCTCGCGGCCGACGGCTCGCCCGTCGCGCTATGATCCGAGGCTTCGCGCGGACCCTACCGCACGCGATCCGATCACACAGACCGAGGAGACGACACAGATGGCCGGAAGACTCGCAGGCAAGCGCATCCTGGTGACCGCCGCCGGTGCCGGCATCGGCCGCGCGACGGTGCTGATGATGGCCGCCGAGGGCGCGCAGGTGATCGCCACCGACGTGAAGGCCGAGCTGCTCGACACGCTGAAGGGCGTCGCCGGCATCGAGACCCGCCGGCTCGACGTGCTGGACGACGCCGAGGTCGCCGCCGTGGTCGGCGCGCAGCCGCTGGACGTGCTGTTCAACTGCGC
>JAIYAG010000204.1 GCA_027489195.1 Burkholderiales bacterium
TGACCACCCGGCCGGTCGGGAAGTCGATCGTGTACGCGGTGCCGCTGCCCAGGCAGGCCGCCCACGGCAACAGCATCGCGGCCGTCTGCCCGAAGGGTGCGACCGTCGCCGCGGCGGCCGCGCGCACCGCGTCCTCGGGGGTGCCGGCGGGCACGTTGGTCACGCAGGCGACGGGCGCGCCGCCGGTGAGCGCGACGAGCACCGGATTCGCCCAGGGCACGGCGTAACGCAGCGTGCCCGCCGTCTCGACGAGCGCGGGCGTGACCGGGGTCGGCGGCGGCCGACCGAAATCGAGCACCAGCGCCTGCGACCAGGCCGATGCGTTCGAGGCCAGCCCGGAGCCGGGGTTCGCGACGATGACGCGGCGGATGCCGGCGCGGTACGCGGCGAGCTCCTCGTGCAGCGTGCCGGCCGCCATCCGCTCGGCGAGCTCGGCGAGGGCCGCGTCGAGCGCCGCAGCCGGCCGACCGCGCTCGGCCATCCAGCCGCGCACCCCGGCGTTGACCAGGCCGTAGCGCGTGGTGGCGTCGAGCCCGGAGACCTGCGGCAGCGCGAGGTCGGCCGGGCGCACGCGCTCGATGCCGGACACGCCGAAGCTGCGCTCGACCTCGGCCTTCGCGGCGGCGAGCGGCTGCACGCGCAGCCCGCCGAGCGCCTGCGCGCGCAGCACCGCGAGTTCGGTGAGCGCGCTCACCTGCAGGTCGCGGCGGCTCTCCGGGCCGTCGAAGGCGAGCGCCCCGCGCAGCCGCGACAGCGGCACGCGCACCGCGGGCTCGGCCTCGTCGGCGTAGGCGCCCTGCGTGGCCTCGACCAGCAGCACCGCCGCGCGCCGCGGCATCGTCAGCGCGTACGTGCCGTCGGCACCCGACTCGGTGCAGGTCGTGGTCGATGCGTCGACCGCGCCGTCGACCAGCCAGCTCGCGCAGACCCGGGCGCCGGCCACCGGGCCCTTGGTCACGGCGCCGGCGAAGGTCACCGGCTGGGTGGCGAGGTCGGGCGTGACGTCGATCGATCCGCCGCCGCAGCCGGCCAGCGCCGCGAGCGTGACGAGCAGGGTGACGGCGCGGGCAGCGGGCACGGCGGAGGCAGCGGCGAAGAGGCGGGTCATGACCGTAACGGTACCGGTGATCGCGGCCGCCCGACCACCGGCGCGGGTCGTCCGCGACGCGCCGGACACACACTGCATCACGCCTGTCACGTTGGGGACGGCGAGGCCGCACCTTGCCGGAAGGGGTCGCCCGGCATGCCGTCGATCGGCCGTCCGTGCACGGCCGGGCGCCGACGATTGCCGCGCGACACGGTGTCGCCACACGCTGCCAGGCTCGCCCCTCACCGCCCGGATGCGCCCTTGGACGACGTCGCAGACCTGCAGGAACTCAACGCGCTGCTCGGCAGCCGCGTGCCGATCATCCTCGTCGAGACCCACGAGGAGCCGCGCGTCCTCTCCATGCTGTCGCGCATCGCCCAGCGCACGAGCCTGCCGATGTTCCACTGGAGCATCGCCGACGGCATCGTGCGCAACGGGATGGACCTGGCGATCTACAACACGAACGAGCTGCTCGATGCGCTCAAGCATGTCGACAAGACCCCGCAGGCCGGCCTCTACGTCTTCTGCGACGCGCACCCCGGGCTGTCCAACCCGGTCAACGTGCGGCTGATCCGCGAGATCGCGCTCGAGCACCACGAGACCGGCCGCACGCTGGTGTTCGTCAGCCCGAAGCTCGAGGGCCTGCCCTCGGAGCTGCTGCGGCTCGCCGCGCACTTCCGCCCGCGGCTGCCGTCGCGCGAGGACATCCGCGCGATCGTCGACCAGGAGGCGCAGCTCTACCACTCGCAGTCGGGCGAGAAGGCGCGCGCCGAGCGCAGCCACCTCGACCAGCTGGTGATGCACCTGATGGGCCTGGAGACCGAGGACGTGCGCCGCATGGTGCGTCAGGCGCTGCGCCCCGATGGCCGCATCGACGGCGACGACGTGCGCCGCGTGCTGGCCAGCAAGCTCTCGATGCTCGGCGGCGCCGAGGCACTGGGGTTCGAGACCGGCTCGGTGCGCTTCGGCGACGTCGGCGGCCTCGAGCAGCTCAAGCGTTGGGTGACGCTGCGCCGCGCGCCCTTCCTCGATGCATCGACCGGCGCGGCCGCCGACTGCCCGCGCGGCGTGGTGCTGCTCGGCGTGCAGGGCGGCGGCAAGAGCCTGGCGGCGCGCGCGATCGCCGGCGAATGGGGGCTGCCGCTGATGCGGCTGGACTTCGGCGCGCTGCACAACAAGTACCACGGCGAGACCGAGCGCAGCCTGCGCCAGGCGATCGCGGTCGCCGAGGGCATGGCGCCCTGCGTGCTGTGGATGGACGAGATCGAGAAGGGGCTGGCGTCCTCGGGCGGCGGCGAGAGCGACGGCGGCGTCGGACGGCGCGTGCTCGGCAGCCTGCTGACCTGGATGAGCGAGCGCACCAAGCCGGTGTTCGTCGTCGCCACCGCCAACGACATCTCGCAGCTCCCGCCCGAGCTGGTGCGCAAGGGGCGCTTCGACGAGATCTTCTTCGTCGACTTCCCAGGCGAGGCCGCGCGCCGGCGGATCTTCGAGATCCACCTGCGCAAGCGCCGCCTCGATCCCGCGGCCTTCGACCTCGCCGCGCTCGCGGCGCACTCGGAGCAGTTCTCCGGCGCCGAGATCGAGCAGGCGATCGTCGCCGCCTCGTTCGAGACCCGCGCGCGCAAGGCAGTGCTCGACACCGCGGCGGTGACGGCCGAGCTGGTGCGCACGCGGCCGCTGTCGACGGTCATGGCCGAGCGCATCGACGCGCTGCGCGACTGGGCGTCGACGCGCTCGGTGATGGCGGATGCGCCCGAGACGCAGGACACGGTCGAGCCGGTGCAGGCGTCGACGCAGGGCTGAAGCGCGCAGCCGGTCGGCGGCGCGGCGCAGGCCGCTCAGGCCACGCGCCGCCCGGCCACCCAGGTCTGCATCACCGCCGCCTGCGCGCCGCGCGGGCGCACGTGGATCAGGTCGGCGCGCCGGCCCGGCGCGATCTCCCCACGGTCGGGCAGCCCCACCGACAGCGCCGGCGCGCGGCTGACCGTCCCGACCGCGGACGGCAGCGACCAGCCCTCGGCGTGCAGGCGGATCACCGACATCAGCAGGCTCGACGGCACGTAGTCCGACGACACGATGTCGAGCAGCCCGAGACCGGCGAGCTCGCCCGCCGACACGTTGCCCGAATGCGAGCCGCCCCGCACGAGGTTCGGCCCGCCCATCACGATCGACATGCCGGCCTCGCGCGCCGCGCGCGCGGCCTCGACGGTGGTCGGGAACTCGGACATCACGATGCCTTCGTCGCGGGCCTGCTCGACGTGCCAGACCTCGGTGTCGTCATGGCTCGCGACCGGGATGCCACGGGCACGCGCCGCCTCGACGACCGCGCGCCGGTTGGCGTCGGCATGGGCGGCGTGCTCGAGGTGCTGCTCGGCGAGCATCGCGTTGAAGCGCTCCTCGGTGTAGCGGCCGTTGCGCTCCATGTACTGCCGGTACTTCGCGAGGTCGCGCCATTGCCGCTGGCCCGGGGTGTGGTCCATCACCGAGACCAGCCGCAGGTCCGGCCGGTCGACGTTCAGCATGAACCGCTGGAGCACGTCGGCGGTCGCGAGCTCGCAGCGCAGGTGCAGCAGGTGCTCGACCCGCAGCACGCCGTCCTCGCGGCAGCGCTGCAGGCTCTCGATCGCGCTGTCCTGCATCAGCGAGCGCCCGCCGCCGAGGTCGCGGCTGCCGATCGCCACCGCGTCGAGCACGGTCGTGATGCCGGCGCCGGCGCACTGCGCGTCGTGCACGACGGTCGCCGCATACGCGTCCCAGAGCACGCCGGGGCGCGGCAGCATGTGCTTCTCGAGGTTGTCGGTGTGGACCTCGACGAAGCCGGGCAGCAGCCAGTCGCCGCCGAGGTCGATCGCGCCGGGCGTCGCGGTCGCGCCCCGGCCGACCGTGCGGATGGTGCCGCCGGCGACGACCACGTGGCCGACGAAGGCCTCGTCGGCGGTGACGATCAGCGCATTGGCGAGGACGGTCTCGTCGTTCATGCCGGGGCTCCGTGGCCTCGGGCCGCGGCTCGGTGCGAGGCCACCTCGAACGCACGGGTGACCAGGGCGGTGCGCACCGCCTCGTCGTGGAAGATGCCGACGACCGCGGTCCCGCGTGCGAGCGCCTCGCGGATCAGCGCCACCACCACGTCGCGGTTGGCCGCGTCGAGCGAGGCGGTCGGCTCGTCCAGCAGCAGCACCTCGCGCGGCGCGATCAGACCACGGGCCACGTTGACCCGCTGCTGCTCGCCCCCGGAGAAGGTCGCCGGCGGCAGCCGCCACAGCGCCTCGCCGAGGTTCAGACGGGCCAGCAGCCCGCGCGCCCGGTCGAGCGCTTCGGCACCGTCGCAGCCCAGCCGACGCAGCGGTTCGGCGACCAGCGATTCGGCCGGCACGCGCGGGATCACCCGCAGGAACTGCGACACGTAGCCGAGCCGGGTGCGCCGCGCCTCGACGACCTCGCGCGGCGGCGCAGCCACGAGGTCGAGCCAGCCGTCGTCGACCCGCAGCCGGACGGTGCCGGCGGACGGCGCGTAGTTGCCGTACAGGCAGCGCATCAGCGTGCTCTTGCCGCTGCCGGACGGCCCGGCGAGGGCGACACATTCGCCGGCCCGCAGGTCGAGGTCGACCCCGGCGAAGACCGGCAGCGCCACGCCGCCGCGGTGATGGAGCACGAAGGTCTTGGCCAGGCCGCGGACACGCAGGCGCAGCGCGTCGTCGTCCGGGCGGCCGGTCTCGTCGGACGCGGAATCGGACGCGTGTCTCACGGCTGCAGCACCGAGGTGACGAGGAGCTGCGTGTACGGATGCTGCGGGTCGTCGAGCACCCGGTCGGTCAGGCCCTGCTCGACCA